>URVX01000001.1 GCA_900551395.1 uncultured Subdoligranulum sp.
GTGGCAATCAACGCAGTGTGGACAATCGTAACGCTGACAAGCTGCTCGCAGTTTTCAAACATAGACTTGGGAGAACCAAAAGCGCCGTTAAGATAAAGCGTTATTTCTTCAATAGCCGTCCCGCTGAAAATGAATGCTCCGTCGAAATAGCAGTTGGAGGGAATCACAACCGTCTTGAGCCCCGAGCAGCCGTAAAACGCATAACCGCCGATGTCGTAATATGCTCCGCGATAACCGCTTGCCGGGTCTCTGCCTTCCCTTTCGAATGAGACAAGCTCGGTGCAGCCATCGAAAGCATGAGCGCCTATCGCATAATAAGCCGTCGAGCTTCCGCTCCTGCTGTATTCGGGAAGAGTTATGCTCGTAAGCGCCGTACAGCCGTAAAATGCGTATTGCCCTATCGTCAAAGCCTCTGTCATCCACTCCGCTCCGCTTTCGGCAAAAGTAAGAGCCTCGAGTCCGGTACAGCCGGCAAAGCAGCGTGTGCCTAATGCGCTTGCCTGAGTCGTAATAGTTACGTTGCCGTTTCTGTCGGTAGTAACCTTTTGAGGCGCTCTGACGCGGCGGGGCAGTTCGACGTTCACGAGAGAGACACAGTTTTCAAATGCCGAGTTGCCCATGGACAAAACGCTGCTTCCGTTTTCTCCGAATGTAATCTGAGCAAGGACGGCGCAGTCTTTGAAAGCATTGTTGCCTATCGTAGTCACGTTTTTGCCTATATAAATGCTCTCGATACCCGAACCCATAAACGCTTCCGCTTTGATTTCGGTAACGCCGTCGTGCAGCTCGACCTCCTTGAGGTCAACGCAATTTGCGAACATGCCCTGCGGTATAACCGTCATAGAACTAGGTATGACAACCTTAGTAACTCCTGTGCCGGCAAAGGCGTAGTCGCCTGCGGTCATGCCCTGCTCGATGACGTACTCGCCCGTCGCCGAAGCGGGAACATACAGAATCTGCGTTCCGTCATAATCGAGGAGCTCGCCTGCGCTGCCCAGTCTGTAAGCTGAGTTGCCTTCCGAAACGGTCAAGGTTTCGAGGTTGTCGCAATCGAGGAACACGCTTGTTCCCATGCTGACAACGGAATCGGGTATATAAACCTCTGTCAACGCCGTGCAGCCCTTGAACGCATAGTTTCCTATCATGTTGACGCTTCTTAAATCAACGGAAGTCAGACTCGTGCAGCCTTCAAAAGTGTTGTTTCCGATTTCCTTTATGTTGGACAAATCTATGCTTTCGAGGCTGATGCAATCCTTGAACGCGGTATTGCCCAATTCGATTATATTTGCGGGCAGGATAACCTCTTTCAGAGAGGTGCAGCCGCTGAAATAGCTTGTGTTGAGATAAGTCAGATTGTTGCCTATCGGCGCGTAAATTTCTACTCTCTCAAGCCGAGTGCAGTTTAAAAACTCATTGAGTCCCGTGTTGCCGAATTTGGTGAGCGTTGCCGGGATTACTATGCTCTTGATTCCCGAATTCTGGAAAGCAGATTGCGCTATCGTCTCGACGCTTGCGGGAATTTCCACAGTTTCAACGGGACAATTTTTGAACATATATTGTACTATCGTCTTGAGATTTGCCGACAAGGTAATGTTATTCAAACTCGTGCAGTCGAGGAACAGACCTGTAGTTCCTACAAGCGTTGTCACGCTGTCGGGCATAACAAAGGTCTCCAACGCGCTGCAATATCTGAACGCGGCGTTGCCTATTTCCTGCAATTTGCTGTTTTCTTCAAATTCAACAGAAGTCAGAGCCTTGCAGCCTTCAAAGAAGAAGTTGGGCATTCCGTTCAATCGCGCAGGCAGATGTACTCTTTCCAACGCGCTCCAACCGAACATAGTGGCATTGTAGTTTGACGAAGTGCTGCCGCCGGGAGCCGTCGCGTCAAAGGTTATGTCTTCTGTTCCGCCGTCCTCGAATATGACGTCGGTCACCATAGACTTCTGGAACACGCCGTATCCGAGATAAGTCACTGTCTTGGATATATTGACTGTCCTGAGGTTGACTGCTTCAGCAAAAGCTCTCGTTTCTATGTTCAATGTACCTTCGGGCACGGTGTAGCTTTCTCCTGCCTTGCCGGTAGGATAGCAAATCAGACGAGTGCCGTCGGAGTTGAAAAGCACGCCGTCTACGGAGGTGAAGTTTTCGCTTCCGTCCGCAACCAGAATTTCTTCAAGAGAAGTGCAGCCGACAACATTGCTCCACCAGAACTGAGTCATTCTGGAAGAAAGCGTTAAGCTTGTAAGAGCGGTGCAGTCGAGGAACACGCCGTATTTTCTCATGGTCTGCACGTAAGTGGCTGTATGCGCCTTGTTGCTGCTGTGGACATATTCTTCGCCAAGCGCAACTACGGTTTCGGGCACGACAAATTCCGTCAGACCCGTGCCGCGGAACGCTCCCGCCTTGATATCGGTAAGCTTTCCGTTTGCCGCATCCTCGAATGTAACGGACGTCAGCGTAGGGATTTGTTCAAACGCACGCGCCCCGATAGACGTCATACGGGCGGGTATCTCGATTGTCGTGAGTCCTGTCTGGGCAAAAACTCCTTGATTGTCTGTGGGCATATTGCTTGAACGGTTGTCTTCCAACACGAGCGCCGGAGCAACGCCTTCTCCGACGTAAGGCTGAAATACGACGCTTGTAAGAGTTTTCACCTGGAAGAACGCGTTTTTGCCGATACTCGTCACCGAAGCGGGTATGGAAATGCTTACAAGCGACGTTCCCTTGAAAGCCTCCGCGCCTATCCTGTCAAGCTTATCGGGCAGCGTTATGCTTGTGAGCGACGAACCGAAAACCGCCGCAGTGTTGCCCAAAGTAGTGACCGACGTATTGGAAAGGTCAATCGTAGCGAGCGCCGAGCCGGTAAACGTATAATTTCCTATTGAGGAAAGCAGGCAGCCTTCAGCGAATTCCACCGAAGAAAGCTCGGGACAATCTCTCAGAGCGCTGAGTCCCAGCGTCGTCAGAGAAGCAGGAATAAACACACTCTGTAGATTTGCGCAATAAAACGCATAGTCGCCGATTCTCGTCACGCCTTCGGCAAGAGTAATATGCGTGAGGCGTGAATAATGGAACGCGTATGCTCCGATAAATTCCACCGTGCCCGCCAGAGGCTGATCATCCGAAATTTCCGTCCTGCCGGCGGGGAAGTAGACCAGCTGCTTTCCGTCCTTGGTGTAAAGCACGCCGTTTTCGGATTTGTACTTCGCATTGTCTTCACTTATTTCGATGCTTGTCAGATTGGCGGAGTTTCCGAACATTGCCTTGTGAATACCGTCGGTTGAAGCCACAAACTCGGTTCTTGCAGGCAAATTCAACGAGGTCAAAGCGGAGTTTACGAATACGTAGCCGCTGCTCGTGCCTATTTTCAAGGTTGCCGCCGCGTTTTCGTCATCCGGCTCAAACACCAGCGAAACGAGCGAATAGGTGTTCTGGAACGCATAGTCGCCTATCGTCGCCACCGTATTGGAAATGTAAAATTCAGTTATGCCGGAGCCTGAAAAAGCATAGTTGTCAATCGTGACCAGGTTGGACATAGGGTTGTCGCCATCGTCCTTTTCAAACGTGACGGAGGTCAGATTGGTCAGGTTGTAGAACGCGTATCTGCCCAAAGCGGTAAGACGCGCGGGGAGCACAACCGTACTCAGTGACGAACAGCCGATAAATACGCCCGTAGTATTTCTGGTCGCAGTGCCGGCAATAGTAAGAGGCTGTTCGCCGCCGCCGGCAAAAATCACTGTTTCCAGTCCGGAGCAGTTGAGGAAGGCGGCTTCGCCTATCGTCGTGAACGTGTTGGGGATTGTTATTTCGGAGATGAGCGCGCAGTTTTCAAAGGCGTTTGCGCCGATTCCGCTCACTCCCTCGGGAATGGTGACCTGTGCAAGCAATATGCAGTCGAAGAAAGCCTTGCTGCCGATGTTTTCCAATGCGGAGGAAAGCTCAAGCGTCGTCAGGGAAACGCATCCCGCGAATGCGGACGCGCCCAGAGTTGTCAGAGTGTCGGGAAGCACGGCTTGCTTCAAAGCGGTGTCCGCAAAAGCCGAAGCTCCAATTTCGACAAGTCCCTCGCTGAAATTTATCGTTGTCAGCAACGCCGCTTTGTAGAACGCCTCGTCGCCGATAGCCGTCACGTAGGAAGGCAGATTGAGTTGGCTTACGCTTGCGCAGTAGGCAAACGCTCTGTCGCCTATCGTTAAGTCGGCGTCTTCGTCCTCGCTTGTTTCGAAGATAATATCCGCAAGATACAGACACATGTTGAAAGCGTCTTCCTGAATTTCCTTGACGGAAGCGGGAATTGTTATCTCCGTTATCTTCATGTTGTTTTCAAACACGCCCGCGCCTATGATTTCTATAGTTTCGGGCAAAACCACGTTGCCGTCGCGCCCCAGCGAATAGAAAAGAATAATCGTCTTTGCAGCGTCGTAAAGCACGCCGTCGTCGTCGGCAAAATATTCGTTGCCTTCGTCGACGTAAACGCCCTGCAGGTTGCTGCAGCCGTCAAAGACGTTCATGCTGAGCTCCGTGACAGAGTCGGACAAAGTAAATGTTGCAAGAGACACGCACCCGGAAAAAGCATAGTTTCCGATAACCAGGCTTTCGCCGCCGGACACAAGAGTTACGTCCTTGAGCAAAGCGCAGTTCGCAAACGCGCTTTCCCCTAATTTCTTCACCGTATTGGGGATTTCGACTGCCTTGAGACCTACATTGTTGGCAAACGCACCCTTAGCTATTTCCACAACATTGCTGCCCGCCTCGAAAATCACTTGAGTCAACGCGTCGTTCTGGTAAGGGAAAGAGAAAGCGTTTTCGCCGATAGTCAGCTCCGCAGGAAGCAAACCGCCTCCAAAGGTTATGCTTTCGAGAGAATAACATCCGTAGAAAGCGTTTGTTCCTATAGACGCGATTCCTGAATGGAAAACAACAGAGCTTAAACGGTGTCCCGAAAAAGCGTAGTCGCCAATGGAGGTTATCCTGCCGTCAACGACATATTCGCCGCGTCTGCCGTTGGGGAAATGAATTATCGAAGTGCCGGCAGCGTCGCACAGCACGCCGTCAACAGACGAATAATATTTGTTGCCCTCTTCCACAAAAATGTTTTCGAGGTAAATACTGCCGTTGAACAAATCCACGCCGTAAACCGTTCCCGAAGATTCGTTGCCTATCTCAAGCTCACCCATACGGGCGGGGAGAGTGATGTTGATAAGAGAGCCGCAGTTGGCAAACGCGCTGCTCTCTATGATAAGTTCGTTCGCGCCTTCCTCGAAAATAACTTCCGAAAGATTTTCGCAGCTTGTGAACGCGCGCATACGGATAGCAGTCACGGAAGCGGGTATGGTGATTGAGGAGAGACGGCAGCCCGCAAATGCACGGATGGGGATTTCGGTTACGCCGTCAGGTATGCGCACAGAGCCTTTCTTGGCCAGCGGCACACATGTAACGTAACGCTCGCCGGTGACCTCGTCGTCGAAAATCAATATGCCGTCTGCCGAGCTGTAAGTGATAATATTGTTGCCTTCGACGTGATAGACATTGATTTCCTCCAGATTGCTGCACTCATTGAAAGGTGTCGCGCCCGTCGCGCCCACCTGAACTATGGTGTCGGGGATTTCAACCGTCACGAGGGTGGAACAGCTGGAGAACGCGCCACTGTCGATATACGATACGGGCATTCCGTTGTAGGTCGCGGGGATAAGCAGGTTTCTTACTTTGTTGATTTCGGGACCTTTAAGCACTGCGTACGCGCCGCCCGTAGACTCTCTGAACGAAAGAGCCTCGATCCAATAAGCATAAACGGTTGTATCGTTGTTTGCTATATTCCACACCGACAGACTCCTGCCAAGCTCGTCGGTATAACGGAAGCCCTGTCCGCCCGGCTCCTGATACCAGCCGCCGAAAACCAGCGTTGCGTCGGAAGCCACGGGAACCTCCAACGTGTAGTGCTCGCCGTAAATTAAGCGCGCGTTTCCGTTGGAGCCTTCGGGAGCGATTCCGCCGTAATAGTTGTATGTAACGATAAAGGAGGTGGATTTCCAGTACGCATAAAGCACAATGTCTCCCGTCTCTGCGAAGAACTCGTCGGCATACAAAGCGCCGTTACCCTCCGCGCCGCCGATTGCATTGTACCATCCGGCAAACTCGTAACCGGCTCTGACGGGTTGTTCAAAAGCCGGCATTCTGTCGCCGTATACTTTGTTGACGGGGTTCACGCTGCTGCCGCCGCGGCTGTCAAAGGTTATTTTAAAAGCCGTTACGTTGAGCGTTGCCCAGGCGCCGACATATTCTCCGTCGACAAAACGGACTTCGATGATGTTTCTGCCCGAAAAAGGAAGCTCAACCTCATAAGAATTTTCGCCTGCCGCGATGTTTGTCTGCGTGCTGACGTCGCCGTTGTAGCGAATCTGATAGCCTGTCGCTCCTATGACGGGACGCCAGTATACAACGCCCTGCGAATATTCTAAAGTGCCGTACATAGCGTAATAGCGCATGTCCGCAGCGTCGCTCCAGAGCGAATCGTTTCCGTCCATGCGTGCGCGCACGGTCACCGAGAAATCTGTTCCGGGAGCCGCAGTTGCCACAGCGTCGGCGAGACTGAAAGAGTTCTCGGTCACGATGACGGGCTGGGAGCTGCCCACTCTCACCTGATAGCTGACACCCTCACCCAAAGAGTCCCATGTCAAAAGCTCGTCTTCGACGCGGATATTTTCCGGCGTAGCCAACCGAGTTTTCATGTAAACAAACTCCGTAGCTTCGGGTGAAATATAATTTTTCGTTACGGGAATAATTTTTACAACCACTCCCTCCGCACGGGGCGCGCACCCCTTGATGCAAAGAGAAGTTACGTTGCCTATGTATTCCTCGTGTACGTGATTGCTGTTTCCGCACAGGATTTCAACCTTGTAGCCCTGGGCGTTTACAACAGCCTGCCACGTAAGAATTTCCGTCGCCTCGTCAAAGACGAAAGCGTTTTGGTCTATTTTGTCCAGTTTGCGTTCATACACAAAGGTCTTGGACACGGAGGATGCAAATCCCTCCGCCTCCGCAGTAATGGTAAAGGCAATCCCGCCATCGCGCATGGGGCAGTTTGCAAAGTTGTAAAATGTGGACTCTCCCAGTGCGAAACGCTCGTGCCTGTGCTGCTCGTCTCCGCACTCGATGGTGATGAAATAACGCTGAGCGTTTTCAACGCCGCCGAAAACCAGAGCGGAAGGCTCGACTACGGAGAAGAAAGACACGCTTGCCAACGCTTTGTTTTTGAAGTACCTGACGGTCGAAACCGATTCGCTGCCCTGCGTCGCGGTAACGGTAATCACGTAGTCTCCCGCGGGTGCAGAGGCAAAGTCTATCGCTTCGACTGCAGCGTCGCTTGCTTTGTCAATCGCGGTGAAGCCTGACGGCCCCTCCACCTTGAGACGGTAAGAAACGCCTGCCGCGACATTGCGGCTCATGCCTTCGGTCGTTACGCTGACTTCGGGCGCGATTAGTCCCGCAGAAGCGTTTGCCGTCCACTGCGCGAACAGGGTTGTGTTTTCGCAAAACACCATGTCATCTGTGTAGCGCGCGGTAAGCATTTCGGCATCGTCGTACATGCTTATCCACCAGCCGCCGAAGGTATAACCCGTGCGCACGGGAGTTGCGACGTTGTACAGCTTGCCGCCCACCGTCTTTGCGGACGCCATAGCCGGAGCCTGTTCATAACCAAGCTCGAAATCTACCGTAAACTCCGCCTGTCCCAGTACGCTTTCGCCCCAGTAAGCATAAAGCGTAACATTGGAGGTGACTATATCGGTGTCGAACAAAAACGGATGAGTGTGGGTATTGTCGGTGTACCAGCCGATAAAGGTATATCCGTCTCTCGCGGGATCCGCCGGACGGGAAACGGTCTTGCCGTTGACAACCGTCGCTGCGGCGACCGCGCTGCCTCCCGCCGAATCAAACGTGACGGTGTAAGTGAGCTTTTTCAAAAAGCGCATCTGACTGCCCGAATAATTCAGAGTCAACACCTCGCCGTCAAGCGTTGCATTGAGGTCGGCTTTGTCCCCCGCAAAATCGAATACAAGCGAAGTCCCCGTCAGGGTATATTCTCCCGAAAGGTTTTCGCCCATTACCCAAAAGGTAAAGCGATTGCCTGCTGCCAGAGCAATCTGATATTCGATGCCCTCGTCGTCGTAGTAGTAAACTCCCGCTTCGGGACCGGCGACCAATTCCTGCTCTTTTGGCTTAGGGTCGCAGGCGGTCAGAACCGAAAAGGTAAGCGCTGCTACGAGCACAATCAACAAGACGTACATTTTCCTCTTGATTTTCATTTATGTTCCTCCGTTTATTATTTTAAAACGCCCAGCCTCACGCAAAGCCGTTGCGTTTAATATTTGCGTGGATTTCTCAAAATTCATGCGGAATTTTCATGTTTCGATTACATTTATACAAAATGCGGAATTTTATGAAAAATTGTCGTTTATCTATGTGTAATCGAATTATATCGTGCGTTTCACATAATGTCAAATAAAAATACAAAAAAAAAACACATTAGTAAATTTTATGGACTTCCTGTCGCATAATGGAAAATTTTATGTGCCGGACGTGACGACTTGCAATAAGCAAAAGGACTGCCTTAAAAGGCAGTCCTTTAGCTGTGTTATTTTATTTTGTCACGCTGCTGGCGCTTCAGTCGAGCTGACAAAAGCGCCGGTTTCAAAGTCGGCAGTCAGCCAAAGCTCGCCCAAGGAGGCGCCGTAAATACGTATCGTGTTTTCATCCACCAGCTCGTAATAAACGGAGTAGGCTCTGCCCAGTCTGTCGATGTACGTGCCATAGCCGTAGCCGTTGAACGCCGCCACCTCCCAGCCCGAGGAAACCATTCTGCACTCCCACTGCCCGGCATAGACGGCAAACAAATCGAAGCTGTCGCCGTCGGTGGAGAGCACGTCGGTCATGAGCGTGAAACGGAAAGCCCGCTCCGAGCTGTCGGCGGGGAGGAAATTCCACTCGTTTTCTCCGTCTGCGGCAGAGTAGCTCCCGGTTAGCGCTGCGGTTTCTCCTCCGTCCTCGAACAACGACGCGTTGCCAAGACCGTCCAGCACAAGTATCGTCGTGGAAGAAATTTTGTCGCCGTCGAGCAGGTTGTAAATTCCTCTGCCCGCGTCGAGAAGCAGCAGCGATTTTTGCTGTCCGTCGACGGATATGGCATAGATTTTTTCCTCGCCGTAACCCCTGCCGTCCTCGTTAAGCACTCTCACCCGCATAAGCTCGCGACCTTCCACCACGTCGTCCGCTTCGCGCACCGCCGCCGCGCCGCGCGCATTTCCCGCTTCGTCTATGAAAGTCGCCTCGCCGTAAGCGTCTATTTCCAGTCTTCCGCCGTCCGACAAAACAAAGCTTTCCACGTTGCCCTCGTCGTAAACGATGTAAACGGCAACGGTGCTTTGACCGAGACTGATTGTGCCGTAAGCAAATCTGAAATCCTCGAATTCGTCGCCTTGGAAAGTCACGTCATACTCGTAGTAGCCGCTTTCCGACTCCACCCTGACGTAAGCGCCCGAAGCAACCTCAGAAATCTGCGCCTGTTCTCCGTCTGTCGCAGGCTCGTAGCTTTGAAGCGACGCGCCGCCGAAGCCGTCTAAAAACAGCAGGTATTTTTCCAGCGTGGGTACGCCGTTGTCAAGCGCGAAATACGTTCCGCGTTCAGACCCGGCAAGCTGCGCCGTGCCTTCGCCCACAATGCGCACCACTCCTCTCGCCCCCGACGCCGTTGTCAAGGTATATTCGTCGTCCGTCAAGGAAACGACGCAAAGCAAATTGCCCAGCCATGCGGTGCCGTCGCCGTTCACGGCAAATTCGATTCGGGTTTCGCCGTCGGAAATGACAAAATCGGCTTTTTCCCCGCTGTCGTAAACGAAGAAATAATTTCCCAACGCGGGATAATATCTGAACACAAAGGAGTTGTAGCCGCTTTCCGCAAGCGCCTCGAAGTTTTCGGCGAAATATTCCGCCGTGAAGGTAAACTCCATGTACACGACTTGCCCGTCGGTATTGCTGTACGCCAAAGCGGAGTAACTTCCGTCAACCCCCACAACGTAACCGCCGTTGCCGTCGGGGAAACGAATAAACGCGCTCCCCACGCCGTCGTTGTTTGTCGCGGTGAAGCCGAAGAACTCGCCTTCCTCCGGCAGACGGTTTTCAAGCTCGGAATAAAAAGTAATTAAATGCCCCTCTTTGGTCAAAGAGTTTACCCTGACGGTAAATTGACTCATTTCCAAAGTGAAAGTGATGAAGTCATAGTTCGTTCCGCCGACTGAGTAGCCCTTTTGGAAAGTATAAACAACGGCAACGGTTCTCGTGTCGCCCTGCTTCAAAAGCGAGCCTTTGCCGAAGCCGTCGCATTTCAGGGTGTAAACCGTGCTTGCGTCGTGAATTGTGTATTCGCTTTCGGCGTCGTCGGCAATGACAAATGACGACGCGCCCTGCGATTTGTAATAAAAATCAGCGTAAAAAGGAGCAAGCAGCTGCCGATATTTTATGTTTTCCGTGTCCGCCGCAAACCACTCCGCGACAAAATGATAAATCCCGCTTGTCTCGTCGTAGGTATTTGTTCCCGAAATAACCTGCTGATATCTGCCGTTTGTCATGCTGACCTCGATAGAAGCCGTCTGACTGTCGAATATGCGCAGCTTGACGGTAAAACCGCTGCGCGCGTTTTCCTCCGTCCATACCGTGTTGTACTCCGCAAGCTCGCCGTATTTTTCCGTCATGTTGAGACGACCGAATACGCTTTTTCCGTCAACTTCCATACTCACGTAACCGACGTAATTTATTTTGCCGTCCACTACGACGTAATAGCCGTGCTCACGATAATAAACATAATCGGTTTCGCGCTCGGAATCCTTTTCTCCGTAATAAGCCTTGCCGAAGCCGTCCGAGCGGAAAGCCAATTCCTGACCGTTCAAATCCGTCAGCACATACTCGCCGCGCGTGTCGTCCGCCAGATAAAACACTGCAACCGTCGTCACATCGCCCGAAGTGGTTTTCCCCTGCTCCTCTCCGAGACGGCACAAAAAGCTTACTTCGCCGCTCCCGCCGGGATAAACCACTTCCATTACGTCATCCTTACAAACGTAGCCGCCCGTTATCACGCTCGTATCCGCGTTGGCAAGATATCCCGCCCCGCCGAAGCCGTCAAGTATGACTATCGGATAAGAAATTCCGACGTTGTAATAATAATACGTGCCTTCAAAGCCGTCGCTCATCCGGAACACATCCTGCCCGTCAACCTTGTCCAGGCGGAAACGGAAGGTGTGCGACTGCGAGCTGAACTGATATACCATAGGAGAAACTCTCGTGTATGTACCCGACACTGCCGTGCCGTTTTCAGTCGTGTAAGTCGCCGAGTCCAGTCCGTCCAGCTCTATTTTCGCGGCTCCGATGGAAGCTCCGTCGTACTGAAAAAGCTCAAGCGCCGTTTCCGCATCGAAATACGCAAATCTTCTGCCGTCGGCAAGCATCCTGCCGCGCAGCGTTTCGCCGTCGGAAATTTCAAATTCAAACAGCCGCGTATCCGCGTCGTAAGAGCCTGTCTTTTCTCCCAGCACGGGACGATAAAGCACAACGTGCGCGCTGTCCTCCATGAGAAGATATATGCGGTCTCCGCCGCCGCCCAAGTCCGTCGCGCCGTAATTCCAGCAGGCGTACAGCATGACGGTGCCTTTCACTTCCGCTATCTCGTCGCCCGCGCCAAACTCAACGTCGCCGTCGGGGCTTGTAGACCAACCGGCAAACCTGTAACCTCTGACGGAATAGCCGCTGTCGGCAACCTCGTGCGACGCACCGTAAGGCACGGTCGCATATTCCGTTTCGCCTTCATAATCGGAGCCCTGCGGCGCGTTGACAAAATAATAAACGTATCCGTCCGTGCGGTAAAAATATGCCTTGTAAACGTTTTTGCCGGCAGCCAGCGTTATCGACTGCGTCATAGTCTGGTCGAGCAGAAAGCCCTCGGGAGCTTTCAGCACGGAAGAGCTCAGCTTTATCTCCTTGCCCAGCCAGTCGCTTCCGCCGTCGAAAACAATTTCGTCGGTAGGCTCGCCGTATTCCCCGTCGAAATTTTCGAGATAGACCTCGACGACATACGCCGCTTTGTATCTTGCGGTAAGGCTAAGCCCGCCCGCCGGCATAACCGCGTTTTGCGCGATCTGCGAGCTGCCGTTGAACCAGCCACCGAACTCGGCGCCGTCAAGGCGCGGAATTGCCTGAGAAAGCACTGAGGACAAGGACTGACCGACTACGAGAGAATAAAACGTGTCGTCAAGCGTCCCTCCCGCGGGATCCAGCGTAAGAGTAGCCGTTTGCTCCGCCGAAAACTTTGCGTAGTAAGTTATATTTTCGTCGGGCATAATTTTAGGCAATTCGACAGGACCTTCGGAAAAATCCTCCGTCAGGTACCACCCCTCGAAAATATGTCCGTCAAGCGTCGGATTTTCGGGTGTCTCAATGACCTCCCCCGCCTTTGCATTTATCGGCGCAATTATCGTTCCGCGTCCGGTCTCAAACGTAAGCTTGTAAGACCTCGAGCAGGCAACTGCGACAGCAAGCGTGAACGTCAGCAAAACCGCTAACAGCACAATGTAAAAAATTGATTTTTTTGAATTTTTTCCCATATTGCTCTCCTTTTTTCTTCTCGTTCTTGTCAATCCCATTCAACGACATTCCACTTCAAGAACACATAAAAATGGTTAACATGTTTTAATATATCAAAAGGCTTATTTATTTGCAAGCAAAATAAAATAAAAACATTTGCGTCTTCGCCACAAATTTTTTGAATAAAAATTTACGATATACGCTAAAATGTATAAATCCGATTGCGCCGAAGCTTAAGGCCTTAGCGACAATTAAATTATATTTTTACAACCTAAAGGCATGTCGGAAAAGAAAAGAAACACGCCACTTGCGTCTTCGTGTTTTTCTTTAAGTGCGCCATGCAAAGAAAAAAGATGCCTGTTTCGCATAAAAGCCGGCTTGTCGAAAAGCGGCGCTCGCCGCTCCGTCGCCAAGAAAGCCGCAGCCGTGCGCGAAGAGGCGCGTAAAAAGCCCGAAGCAAACAAATACTCGGGCTTTGGAATTTTTATTCATTGAAATTCGGAGATTTGCCGAAATTTTAGTCGTCGGTTTTCGGCGGGTTGTTTGAATCCGGTTACTTTTCTGCAGAAATGTTTTCCGGCGCTTTCGTAGCGTCGTAATCATAACCGATGTAAAAAACGAGCGTTATAAGTATGTCCGTTACGGGAGTTATAAGCAGATGCCAGGAGCTGCCGAAAATACGGTAATCCGCAAGTCTTATTATATTCAGGATGAAAATTATAAAGCATTCTGCAATTCTTGCAAGCACAAGAATTTCTATAATTCTGTCGCTTTTAAGCTTTCCCGAAAGCCCCAAAACATAGATTATGCCTATCGCTATCGTTGTCAGACCCAATATAAAATTGAACACGCTCAAGCAGATGTCCGAAGCGGAGCCGTTTTCAAAGCCGAGCCAATGGGAAAAAACGGTAAACAAATGGTGCATGAACAAATATCCGAAATAAGCGACAAACAACGTCTTCATCCAGAATTTGTTGTCCCTGTAAACCATGTAAAAACCAAGCAGGAAAAATGCCGCCTGCACGGACAATGAAAATATAAAATAAAAATAAACCGAAACCGAATTGTCATGCCAATTTACAAGCCTTGCAATGTTGTAAATTAAATTAAGGAACATTACTGCGATTATCAGACCGACAAGCCATTCCTTTTTCCGTTTAAACAAGCTTTTCATAAACTGCCTCCTGCTTGATATTCTTTATTCGTTTACAGTATATTGCTTTTGACGAAATTTTGTCAACTTCCGTAAAGTATTTGACGCATTAAGCATATCGGGCGTTTTAAACGCATTACGAATTATATTTATGCCGAATTAAATCAGAGGAAAAAAGTTTCGTCTCGTTTCGGGGCAGAGTTTAATAAAAAAATTTGAAATTTCAGTCTTTTTTACATTTAACGGCTTTAACCGCCGTTAAAACAGACATGAAAATAAGAAATATCCATACAGCAAAAGAGCTGCAGGCGCAAACGACAAGCATGTCTCCGCTTATGCCGCCGCCGAAAGTCATGATAAGCGTGTATTGCAGAGACAGAAGGGATACCAACGCGTCGACAAAATTGATATTGCGCAGCATTTTTACGCTCAGATGCCGGGATTTTTGCGATTTCGAGAAATTTACTGCCGACATAATTATTTTGTATGTGGTGTAAGTCGCTATCGTTATGGCAGTCACGGTTGAAAAGTTTACGTTTTTTTGCTGCAGCGTCATAAGCGTTATCGGTGCAATCAAGGCAATGTCCGTTGCGAAAAGCAGTATGCTTTGCACCCGATACAAATGCTTTCTCGCATTTTCCTTTTGCTGCTCGTCAAGCCCTGCTTTGAAAAATTTGATTTCGGAACACAAAATATAGGCTCTTATGCACAAAAGCGACAGATAATACGCGGCAATTCCGAAATTCCATGCGGTTTTGTATTTCAACCCCAGATAAAAATTGAAAACCGCATAAGCGGCGCCGACAAGAAAGGAAAGAGCCGAAAAGAAAAACGTGCGAAACGCATAATCGTTTTTTATAAGTTCGAGATATTTTCTTTTCGTCCCTTTTTTTCTTGTCATTTAAATCGCCGTTTTTCAGATTAAATCTGCCTTTAAAAGGTCGTTTCCTTTTTCGAGAATATTTGCAAGCTTTTCTTCGTTGTCGTCTATGACGGGCAGCAACGCTTTGGTTTTTTTCTCAACACGTTTTTTGTAAATGAAATAATTTACTCCGCAAAGCGCCAGCCCGACAATTCCGAGCGCAATTCCGCCCCAAAAGGCGGATGGCTTGTTTTCCGCCAGCATAACCAGACTCATACCTCCTCCAAGGATAAGCGCGGCGATGCAGCCGAATATGTAAGCGAAAATACTTGCGCCCAGTGTTTTTGCGCGCTGCAATCCGTTTATTGTTTGAAATACGTCCTCGGCCTGTCTTTCAAGACGGGAAAGCTCCTGCTTGTGCTTTTGTTTCCTGTCGCGTTTGAGAGAAAGCGTTATTCCGTCCACCGCCGTCGGAGTGGTTGAAGTGACCTCCCAGCCGAACGCCTCATACATATCCGTTGCCTTTGTCTGATCCTTTGCTTTGACTGTCTTTGTCCTGTATTCATAAGACACGAAATCCTTTTCCTGCATTTTTGATACCTCCGTAAAAATTGTTTTTTCCCGACGAAGCCGTCGACGCGCGTTTCGATTGACTTCCTCGTAAGACAAGTGTATCATATAAGAAAATTTTAATTCAATCAACCGTTTGCGCGGGCAGAAATACAAGATGCGCCGAAATGTAACCGCAAATGAGACGGAAAAGGAGAATTTGTATCGTGGATTATGCACCCGAAGAATATACGAGGTTTTACATTGTTCAGGCTTTGTTCAAATTGATGAGCGCATACGAGTACGACAAAATAAGCGTAACAGACATAGCGGAAAAGGCAGGCGTGGGAAGGGCGACGTTTTATCGGTATTTCAAGCGCAAGGAAGACGTAATTATTTTTTACTTCGAACACAACACGAAAGAATTTGTTTTCGGTCAGCGCTTTTATCCGAGATGCAGAGAGGATTACTTAATGGTCGCCAAAAATGTTTTTAAGCTGTTCAAGCAAAACAAGGAGCCCTTCAAGCTGTTGAGAAAAGCTCGGTTGGAGCATATTTATCTTGATTTTCTCAACAAAGGCTTTGCGGAAATGTTCAGCGACAATCATCCCGACTTAAACAAATATACGCCTTTTCTTTATGCCGGCATGCTGTTCAATGTGTCTATGCTCTGGCTGGACGACGACTGCGCCGAAGATATTGACAGGCTTGCCGAAATAATGGTGGACAGCGTTTTTAAATAAAGAAAAAAAGAAAACACGAGCAGGCGCAAGCGGTGTCGTGTTTTCGTATCTGGCGCACCAAACGCAACCTTATTCGAATACTATCGGGTAGGGTTGCGTTTTTTTATTTTAGCACTTGCTAAAACAAAAGAATATTTGGTATAATATTCCAAAAGTATTTTTAAGGTAGTTTTATGACCGATACGGAGAGGAAAAAGGCGGCGAAAGAGTTTGCCGAATATTGGCAGAATAAAGGCTATGAAAAGGGCGAAAGCCAGACCTTTTGGTTGACGCTTTTGAGGGATATTTTGGGCATATCCAAGCCCGAACAGTTTATTACGTTTGAAGAAAAAGTCAAGCTCGACAACACAAGTTTTATCGACGGGCTTATCCCCTCCACGCACGTTTTAATCGAACAAAAGAGCGCGGACAAGGACTTGCGCAAACCCATAAGGCAGTCCGACGGCACTCTGTTAAACCCCTTTCAACAGGCAAAACGCTACTCCGCCGAGCTGCCCTACTCCGAACGCCCTCGATATATAATAACCTGCAACTTCCGCGAATTTCTCATTTACGATATGGAGAAGCCCACGGGCGAACCCGACAGCATACTTTTAAAAGACTTGCCCAAGGAATACTACCGCTTGCTATTTCTTGTTGAAACCAAGAGTGAACTGTTGCACCGTGAGGAGCGCATTTCCATTCAGGCGGGCGAGCTGGTAGGCGTATTATACGACGAATTATTAAAGCAGTACAAAGACCCCGCCGACGAACACGCCTTAAAAAGCCTTAATATGCTCTGCGTAAGGCTTGTTTTCTGCCTTTATGCGGAAGACAGCGGTCTGTTCGGCGAACACCTTAAATTCCACAACTATATCAAAAAGGTTGCCGACAAGGATAAAAAAGACGTTCGCCGCACGCTAATAGAGCTTTTCAAAGTCCTCGATATGACGCCACAAAAGCGTGAAGAATACGACCCGTTTATGGACGAAGAGCTTGCCTCGTTCCCCTACGTCAACGGCGGATTATTCGCCGACGAAAACATACTTATTCCACCCTTTAACGAAAGGATAGTCAGTCTTTTATTGAAAAACGCAAGCGAAGATTTTGATTGGAGCGAAATCTCCCCCACCATTTTCGGCGCGGTGTTTGAAAGCACGCTAAACCCCGAAACACGCCGTTCAGGCGGTATGCACTACACCTCGATTGAAAATATCCATAAGGTAATCGACCCCTTGTTTTTAGACGATTTAAACGCAGAGCTTGAACAAATCAAGGAAATCAAGGTGGAAAAAACCCGCAACGCACAGTTGGAAAACTTCCGTCAAAAGCTTGCCTCGCTCACCTTTTTAGACCCCGCCTGCGGTTCGGGCAATTTCCTTACGGAAACCTATATCTCCCTGCGCAAACTTGAAAATAAGGCGTTGGAACTGCAATATCACGGGCAGATACAGTTTGAAACGGGCAGTATTATTAAGGTTTCAATCGGTCAATTTTACGGGATAGAGATAAACGACTTTGCGGTAACGGTTGCAAAAACCGCGCTTTGGATAGCCGAAAGCCAAATGCTGAAAGCAACCGAAGAAATCGTCAATATGCGCCTTGACTTTTTGCCCTTGAAATCGTATGCGAATATTGTGGAAGGCAACGCCCTGCGCCTCGATTGGGAGAGCGTAGTACCCAAAGATAAACTAAACTACATAATGGGCAATCCGCCGTTTGTGGGTTATTCTTTGCAATCACCCAAACAAAAAGCAGATATACTTTCTATATATGTGGACGAAAAAGGCAAGCCATATAATACGGCAGGAAAAGTTGACTACGTTGCAGGTTGGTATTTCAAAGCGGCGAAACTGATTGCAAATACAAATATCAAAGTGGCGTTTGTATCGACGAACTCTATCACGCAAGGCGAACAGGTAGCCGCAGTATGGAAACCGCTTTACGATAGGTTTAATATCCATATTGATTTTGCACATAGAACATTTAGGTGGGATAGCGAGGCAAGTTTAAAAGCCCACGTTCATTGCGTTATTGTTGGGTTTAGTGTTGCACCGAATAATAAGCCTAAAATTATATATTCTTCCGATCGCCCGTTAATTGCGGAGAATATAAACGCTTATTTACTTAACGCACCAAACATTTTTATCGAAAGCAGAAAAAAGCCTGTCGCCGCTGTTCCTGAAATATTAAAAGGCAGTAGCCCCGTAGATGACGGTAACTTTTTCTTCACTGACGAAGAATATAATGAATTTATAAAAGCGGAGCCACAGTCAAAAAAATACATAAAAAGGTTTTTTGGTGCAAGAGAATATTTACACAATATTCGCCGTTGGTGCTTATGGTTGGTTGGAGTTTCTCCTGCTGAACTTAAAACAATGCCTTTGGTAATGCAACGATTGACTTCTGTTAAAAATTTTAGACTTTCTAGTACAAAATCGGCAACACAAAAATTTGCAGATTATCCTTATCGATTTATGGAATTACGGCAACCAACAACAGATTATATTTTAATCCCTAGACACACTTCTGAAAATCGAAAATATATTCCGTTTGGTTATGAGTGCTGAAATTATATGTGGTGATGCAAACAATATGTTACCACAGGCAACGCTATTTCATTTCGGTGTTTTAACTTCAAACGTTCATATGGCGTGGGTTAGAGCCGTTTGCGGTAGATTAGAAATGCGATATAGATATTCAAACGATATTGTCTACAATAACTTCCCGTGGTGCAATCCTACCGAAAAGCAAAAGGCGAAAATCGAACAGACGGCGCAAGCAATTTTGGACGCCCGTGCACTCTATCCCGATTGCTCGCTTGCCGATTTGTACGACGAGGTTACAATGCCGCCCGAACTCAGAAGAGCTCACCAAGCAAACGACAAGGCAGTTATGCAGGCATATGGGTTTGATGTCAAGACAATGACCGAAAGCGCTTGCGTCGCCGAACTTATGAAAATGTATCAGGAATTGGTGGAGGGGAAATGAAATGACGGATTATGATTTATTGATTGTAGGAAATGGTTTTGATATTGCTTGCGGTTATAAAACTTCGTACCAAAATTTATACGAACTAATGAAAGCTGCAAGTGAAAAAGATGAACAAGAATTTTACGCATATTTTGAAAGAGAAAACCCTAATATTGAATTAGAAACGGCAAAATCAAGAGGGTTGTCTATTTTCTATAACGAAATTAGCAGAACGCTGAAATCAAATATTTTTATAAATTACTTTTTAGCCTATAATACTGTTTTTGAAAGTTGGGTAGCTTTTGAAACCGAATTAACAAACATTATCAATGCTTTTGATAATTTTTTTGAAGCGCTTAAAAAATATATGCCAAGAAACTCGGTTTATGATTTTGTATATACCGTTATTCCTAATTCTATCGATGAAATTGTTTTTTCTTTAATTAAGGAATGTTCATATTTTAGTCAAGAATATTGCACAGAACTCATTCACACACATTTCGCTTTTATATTAAGGATTTGCATAATATTCAAGGTTTATTATGGACAAATAAAGTAAATGAATATATAAATAACTTTTGTGATTATATCTATACAGAACTAAACAAGTCTTCAAATCTCTTTTCTACATATTTAAATATTTTTACTGCACTTAAACCATCTAAAACAGCTAGTAAATTTGGTTTTAAAATAGATTACGCTATTTGTTTCAATTATACAAAAACGTGTGAGTTAGTGTATAAATCATCATTAGCATCCATATGTTACCTTAACGGTAAAATAAACTACCAAAATAGAGTAAATGAGTTACTATCAAGCAACATTATTTTTGGTACAAATGAAGCGAGTTTTAAAAATATAGGATTGGACAAATTAACAAAAAGCAGCCAAAGACTTCTTAAAGAAACAGATTTCAATAACTTAAATGAAATGCTTGAAGGAGCTAAAGAATCTTGGAACGAAAATGTGTCGATTTGTATATACGGACATTCATTAAGCATAGCTGATAAAGATACATTAAAAATGATATTTAAATGCTTTAAAAAGCTGAATATTTATATTTATTATTTAAACGATAAAGCTAAAGAAGAACTGATAGCTAACTTAAAAGTAATTTTAACCCCTAAAAAGGTAAGTGAATTAAATTCAAGCAACTGCTTGAAATTTATAAAATGTTAAATAACCAAATCTAAAATGGCACTGTGGCGGGTGCTTGAATAAACGAGCGCGCGGCTGCGCCGCGCTTTCAAGTACCCGCCACAAAAGAAAACACGAGCAGGCGTAAGCGGTGTCGTGTTTTTTCGTTTCCGGCGCGCCTTAAGGAGCTCGCAAGGAGCGGCAGCTTCTGTCGCGACGGATCAGCGAATTCCGCGTTTAACTATCGTTTTCTTGCGGAATGAGCGTCATGTATTTCGTCCTCCGCAAGGTGCGCTTAAAAAGAAAACACGAGCAGGCGCAAGCGGTGTCGTGTTTTCGTATCTGGCGCGCCTTAAGGAGCTCGCAAGGAGCGGCAGCTTCTGTCGCGACGGATCAGCGAATTCCGCGTTTAACTATCGTTTTCTTGCGGAATGAGCGTCATGTATTTCGTCCTCCGCAAGGTGCGCTTAAAAAGAAAACACGAGCAGGCGCAAGCGGTGTCGTGTTTTCGTATCTGGCGCGCCTTAAGGAGCTCGAATCCCTAACCTTTGGTTCCGTAGACCAACGCTCTATCCAATTGAGCTAAAGGCGCATTAAATTTTGCTTATATATTATAAGCCTCGTGAAACCAAAAGTCAATCGTTTTCCCACCCTTTGCCGCAACAAAAAAGTTAAATTTCACTCGAAAAGCAACGCAAAAACCGTCGGGAGCTCCCGACGGTTTATTCGATAAGTAAAATTTTCAGCGCTTTGCCGCCAGCTCCTTGAGAGAGTCGCGGATTTCTTCCAGCAAACGGGTGTTGGCAGACGCTTTGGCTTCGGCTTCCACCTTTTCCTCATCCTCTTTTTGTTTTGCAAGCCGCTCCTCTTCCTCTTTTGCCGCCTGCGCTTTGGCAACGTCTTCCGCATATCTTGCCTTTGCCTGCGCCTTCGTCATACCCTCGCGACGATATTTGGATATCGCTTTCTTTTCGGACAGCTCCATACCCTCGACAAATTTTTCACGCGCCTGCGCAAAGGAATTTATCGCCTTGACAATACAGAACAAAACAAACGCGATAATCAGGAAATTGATAATGGCGTTTATAAACGCGCCCCAATCTATGTAAATAGAATTCGCAAGGTCGATTTGGCCGTCTACATAAGCCGGCTTCAAAAAGGTATAGACCTCTGACAGCGAATTTTTGCCCAAAATCAAAGCAAGCAGCCAATTTATCAGAGGCTTTAAAATATGGTCGCTCAGCGCGGTTATGATTGCTGTAAACGCGCCGCCGACAATAACGCCGACAGCCATATCCATGACGTTGCCGCGCGTGATAAACTGCTTGAATTCGCCGAAAAAGCCCTTAAGTCCGTTTTTCTTCTTTTCCATTTCGTTACCTCTTTGGATTTTCCATTAAATTATAAGTCAACCCGCAAAATGTGTCAAGCGTAAAGCCCTCAAACCGTCATAAACAAACAAAAGAGCGGTTTGAAAACCGCTCTCAGCTTAAAATTCGCAATCTATCAATGCGGCAACACGCCGTCGTTGCCTTCGGACGCCGACGGTCTTTTGTCCTGCGTCGAATATTTGACGTCGATAAAGTCAATTACCTCCGCGGCGCTCTTGCCTTCCATAAGCATATTGACCTCATCGGTGTGAATGGTTTCTTTTGTTATCAGCACCTTTGCCATGTTGTGCAAAATATCCAGCTTGCCCTTGAGAATTTCCGTGCCGCGCGCATGACACTCGTCTACGATGCGCCTGATTTCCTCGTCGATAAGAGCCGCCGTCTCGTCGGAATAGCCCTGCGTTGTGTGATAATCTCTGCCGACAAAAACCTCCTGATCTCCGCCGTAATACAGCAAGCCGACCTTTTCGCTCATGCCCCACTCGGTGACATTTTGCGGCAGCGTTCAGTCAACGCCTTTATATCGCCGCTGGCGCCGGTGCAATAGTCCTCAATAACAAGTTCTTCGGCAATTCTGCCGCCAAGCGTCATGGTTATGTTGTCAAGCAGGTAAGCCTTCGAGACATGCTCGTTGTCGTTTTCGGGACGCGTCATCGTGAAGCCTGCCGCCATCCCGCGCGGTATAATTGTGACCTCGTGCACGGGCTCGCAGTTCTTGAGACTGCACGCAAGTATTGCGTGTCCCGCCTCGTGATAAGCGGTTATCCGTTTGTCATGCTCGGTAACAAGACGCGACTTTTTGGCGGGACCCATTTCCATTTTGGTTATTCCCTCGTTGACGTCCGCCATAGTTATCTGACGCCTGTTGTCGCGCGCGGCAAGTATTGCGGCTTCGTTGAGGCAGTTTTCCAAATCCGCGCCGGTAAACCCGGACGTAATTCTGGCTATCGTTTTGAAGTCTACGGTTGCGTCTATGGGCTTGTTGCGCGCGTGCACCTTCAGAATAGCCTCTCTGCCTCTGACGTCGGGACGATTCACGAAAATCTGCCTGTCAAAGCGTCCCGGACGCATAAGCGCGGGGTCAAGCACGTCGGGGCGGTTTGTCGCCGCCATAACGATAATCCCGCTGTTGGTGTCAAAACCGTCCATTTCCACAAGCAGTTGGTTCAAGGTCTGCTCTCTTTCGTCGTTTCCGCCGCCGAGTCCCGCGCCGCGATGTCTTCCGACAGCGTCTATTTCGTCGATAAACACTATGCACGGCATGTTTTTCTTTGCCTGCTCGAAAAGGGAACGCACCCTGCTTGCTCCGACACCGACGAACATTTCCACAAAATCACTGCCCGAAATGGAGAAAAACGGAACGCCCGCTTCTCCCGCCACCGCTTTGGCAAACAAGGTTTTGCCTGTTCCCGGAGGGCCGACAAGCAGCACGCCGGCGGGAATTCTCGCACCCAGTTCGGTATATTTGCGGGGGTTTTTCAAAAAGTCGATGATTTCTACAAGCTCTTCCTTTTCCTCCTCGGCGCCGGCAATGTCTGAAAAACGCGTCTTGACGCTTTGCTGGACGCGCGCCGTGTTTTTGCCGAAGCTCATCCCCTGATTGTTCTGACTGCGGAAAATGTTTATCATAAACACAAACATAACGACAATCAAGATAATAGAGAAAAGCGTAGGCAAATAATCCCAAAAGCTCGCCTGCACCGGATTGTTGAACCCGATTTGAACGGCAGACGCCCCCGCAGGCAGACTGTCGTTGCTCTCCGTTATCAATTCGTAAATAACGGGGTGCATGTTGGGTCCGATGTAAAAGAAATAATCGTAATACTTTTCCGCGTTGTTACGCGAGGCTGCTTCGGTGTTTCTCTTGACTACGTTTACCGAATAACCCGTGTTGAAGTAGACCGCCTGAATATTGCCGGCGTCCAGATCCTCCTTGAACTGAGCGTAAGTGGATTGCTTGCTGTTGCCTACAAACTGCAGTATGAAAACCACTGCGAGCACAACCACCAGCAAAATAATCAATATCATCCACCAGCTAGTTTTTCTGTTGTTCTGATTCAATTTAACGCTCCTTTTTGAGACAGAAAAATTCTATGCTTTTAGTATGCGGATTTTTCCGTATATTTAGGCAAATATATCACAATTTCCAATGCTTGTCAATTTTATTTTCAAAGGGCTAAATAAATACACAATAGTTTCACCCGTACCCGCTTTTGTCGTCGACAACGCCATTGAAAAGCTCTCACACTTAAGCCACACAAATCAGCGACGGGCTTGGATACGCTTTTTTCGACGGTCAAAGCACGGGCAAAATCAAAAGCGCGACAGCAAGCAGCACGGCAAGAAAAGAAAAGTTTATCGTTAAAAACACTCCGAGATAACGCGCAACGCCGCCCCCGCCGACCGCGCGGAACTCCCCCAGAGTAATCAGACTCGCAAGAGACGCGACAGGCGTTCCCAAGCCGCCGATATTTACGGCAATCAGCAAAGCGTTTTTACAGGACGTAAAGCGGGAAAGGAGCATTGCAGTCGGCACGTTGCTCATAACCTGACAGGAAGCAACGCCCACCAACAGCGGCGAAAACGCCACAACCGCGCTCAAAGTCTCCTTAACCGCGTCAATTCGCGCCAGATTGCCAGCAAATACGAAAAACGCCGCAAAGGTCAAAAGCAGCTTGTAGTCCACCTTGAGCAGGCACGCAGGATCAAGCAGCAAAAGAGCTGCTACGACGGCGGCAAGCCCCCACCAGTAAGGAAAAACACGAAACACCATGAGCACCGACACGGCAAACAATGCGGAATATGCAACCGTTCTGAACAACGGCGGGCGCGGAACTCTAACCGAAACCGCTTCGATTTCAATCGGCTTGACAAAAAGGCAGGACAGAAATATCAAAACGAAAGCAACGGCAAACGGCGCCGCCATCACCTTGAAAAACTCCGGCGCGGAAAAAGAGTAATAAGAGTAAAGATAAATATTTTGCGGATTTCCAAACGGAGTCAGCATACCGCCGAGATTGGCGGCAACATTTTGCATAACAAAAACAAACGCAAGATACCTTCTTTGGGCGCAGGATTCGAGTACCAGATAACCAAGCGGCAAAAAGGTAATCAGCGCCATGTCGTTTGCCATAATCATTGAACCGAAATACGTCACGAAAACAAGCGCCGCCACTGCGCCGCGCACTGTTTTGAAACGTCGCACGATCACATCCGCAAGCCATCTGAAAAAGCGGATATTTTTGAACGCGCATACCACCGCCAACGTACAAAACAGGCAGGAAAGCGTGCGGAAATCGAAGTAATTTATATATTGCGAGTCAATCGGCACAAAAAAACATGTCAAAACGGCGGCAAGCAGCGCGACAATCGGCATTGCGAAAGCCGACAACGTCTTTTTAAATGAACTCATAAACCATTTCCCCGACCAACATTATAGTATTCGGAAAAGGAAAATGCAATTATGTGTCGATAAAAAGGAAAAGCTCTATTATTTTGGAATTTCCGATTTCGAATTTATCTGTACAACAATGACCGGCAAACCTTGTCGTGGTTTAAAATATTAAACTCAAAATCATTAAAAAAGACGTTTTCCTTTCAAAAACGTCTTTACTTTAGTTTTTTTCTGCTTTATGCGCTCAAAATTATGCTGTCGGCTATTGTTTCCGCCATTTTTTCTACCAGCATAACCCTGTCGGAGTGAGATGAATAAAAATCCTGACACCCGCGCTTGCTCACCACTCCCAAAATGCTTACGTCCCCTACCTGCGGCAGGTTTTTGTTGGTTGCGGCGCCCGGCATAATTCCTCCCTTGTGTATCTGAACACAGCCGACCTCCTCATTGTCTCCGACCGCTGCATCGATAACTACAATCTGTTTTTCCGGGTGCATAACTTTTACCATATCATACGCCAAAACAAGATTCTGCGCGTTTACATTGCAGCCCTCATAACCGTAAATCAACAGTGGGCGCTTCATTTTATTCTGCAGCAAAGTTCCCACTCTGGGTCCCAAACTATCCCCCGTAACATTCTCCGTCCCTATGCACAGCAAAACTATATCCCTCGCAAGCAAAGGCTTCAACTGATTGCTTATTTGTTCCGCCGCGTTTTCCCTGTAAATTGTTGTACTTTCCATGCAAGACTCCTTTTTGAAAAAAATTATTCCCACAAAAAGCCCGAATTATACTGCCCTTAAGCATTTTAAAGCATATTTTATCAGAAACGCCGCTTACAATTTTGACGAAAGGTGTAGTTACTTGTTGTTTTTTAAATTTACTTTTCACGTGAAACACCCTAGCTACAAACGCAATAAAGTTTCACGTGAAACAACAGCCAAAAATCAATCACCGCCTTACAAATTTTTAATTCTATTAAAATATGGCATAACGGACAAAAATCGGTACTTTCTGCCGCAAAACACATCTCTCTCTAAAACGAGCTGAGACAGAATAGCGTTTTTTTTAATCCAAAAAAATATAATTCCATTCTGCCTCACAAAAAATGCCAATAGAGCGCAAACTCAAATCTTGTATCAATCAATTTGGAAAATCGGGTACGCCACATGGCAACGGATATCCGCTCCTTGCGTTTGCCTTACCAATTGCTTTTGACTTTGTAGAGCTGAGCAAGTTACATATAAAATTATAAATATTTTGAAAATATTAATCATTAATTAAAAAGCTTAAGTAAGGCAAATTCGGGTTAACTCATAAATTGAATAAAATGGCAAAATACCGGGAGCCGCTCTAAAACGAGCTGAGACAGAATAAGAATTTTTTAAACCCCAAAAAAATTATGCCATTCTGCCTCACAAAAACGCCAATAGAACGTAAACTCAATCTTAAATCAATCAATTTTAGAAATTTTGGCACGCCACATGCAAGGAGCAAGCTGCTTACATTTGCCTTTCCAAAGCTTTTGATTTTGTCAAGCAGCAACAGTAAGTTATATTCAAGAAATAATTAAATTTTAAAAGTCGTTAATAAAAACTTTATAATTAGGGCAAATCCCGGTAACTCACACACATTAAATAAAATGACGAAACGCCGGGCTCTTTAAAGAAAACAGAAAAATTCTCTCTTCTCAGACAGATTAGTCAAATTTTTTTTCGACGAAAAAACTTCTCATTCTGTCTCAGCTCGTTTTAGAGGGAGGTAAATTTTTATTATTCAATGCCTCGAAATACATAAAAAGAGGATGTTTCACGTGAAACATCCTCTAAAATTCTTCCATGACACTATCGACCGATAAGTCCGAGCAGCCATTCGGAGATTTCCAAAATAAAGCTTCCGATATTTGTAGTGTATAGCTTCTCGTCGAAAAAGTCAGTAATAAAGGCAACGTCAATAAAGGTTCTGCCCAGATTTATTGCCGAGAATACAACGGAAATCCAGAAAATTGCCAGAACCGCGCCTAAAACAAGCCCCAAAAGCTTGTCAACCACCTTCAAAACGGATATTTTCGTCACAGCCTTAGTAAAAAGCTTTTTCAATATAAGCACGACAATCCCCAGCACGATAAACAAAGCTACGCAACAGATTATATTATTTGCTATGCCTGTCATTGCCTGAGGCATTGTTTCCGACAAAATGTCGCCGTCCGCAAGATTTTTCGTCAGAGGAGACGCCAGAAAGCTGAGGATTTTAGGTAAACCGAAAGCCGCCAGCGCTTGTTTGACGGCATCCGGGTTACTGTTCCAGTCCTGCGGAGTCGTCCAAAGCTCCTCCAAACCGTTTTGGGCGACCTTATCCGTCAAAAATCCGTTGATTTTGTCAAAAATCACGCCGTTGTCGTCAGGCAAAAGCTTTGCAACCACCTTGCACAACAAAATAGAGGCTATCAAAACAACCAGAAAGCCGCAAAGGGCAAACAGCTGTTTGGTAAAACCTCGAAACAAGCCAATAAGCGCCGCAAGTACGATTATACCGAGCAGAACCCAATCGTACGTCCCGAAGCTCACATTGCTTAAAAGCAAAGGATTCATAAATCTATCGAAAATCAGCAGCATTATTTCTCCTTAAAAATGAACACTTTTTATTTTTGACCTTTGTTATTTTCTACTATATATTAGCACATTATTGCAAATTTGTATACATATTTCGCGTCGATATGCAGGTCAGGCATTTTTTATAATAGTTTGTTTTAAATTATTGTCGTATCGGGTTGAAAAATACTTTTTATTATGATATAATAATACAAATTTTTCAGTAATAATTTCGTTTCGAAGTTAAGTTTCACGTGAAACAATTTGTCGGATTTCGATTTGCAATTTTCAACAGGAGTGTCTATGGGCAAAATCATTGCATTTTCCAACCAAAAAGGCGGTGTAGGAAAAACTACTACGGCAATCAATCTTGCCGCATACGTAGCTCAGGCGGGAAAGAGCGTTCTTATTGCGGATATCGACCCGCAGGGCAACGCCACAAGCGGCTTTGGCGTGGAAAAGCACAAGCTGAAAGCCACAATGTACGATTATCTTATGGGCGAAGCCACCGCGGACGACGTTGTGCTTTCTACGGGAGTGGAAAATATACACATAATTCCCTGCAACGCCGACCTTGTGGGCGCCGAAATAGAGCTTGTTGACGCGACGCGCAGAGAGTTCGCCCTTAAAAATTGCCTGCTTCCGTTAAAAGAAATCTACGATTATATTTTCGTTGATTGTCCGCCGTCGCTCGGATTGCTTACGCTCAACGCATTGACTGCCGCCGACGCAATTTTAATTCCCATTCAAAGCGAATTTTTCGCTCTCGAGGGCTTGAGTCAGCTTATAAACACCATAAAAATCGTCAAAACTCGGCTGAATCCGTCTCTTTATATAAACGGCGTGGCGCTCACTATGTACGACAATCGTTCAGTTATCAGCCGTCAGGTGACAGCCGAAATTGCAAAATACTTCGGAGACAAGGTTTATCCTACCCCCGTACCGCGAAACGTCAAGCTGGTGGAAGCTCCCAGCTTCGGAAAGCCCGTTTCGCTGCACGCGCCGAGAAGCAGCGGCGCAACCGCATACAAACTGCTTGCGGATGAATTTTTAAAGAGAGAGGAGAGTCAAAATGGCACAAAATAAAGGACTCGGCAGAGGTCTTGCCAGCTTGCTTGGCATGAACGAATTGGACGTCGCCCCGGTAAACACCGATTCAAAAGAGGAAAATATTCCGGTTTCCCGTCCTAAAACAGAGGGCGCGCAGCCAATAATTTCCGACAAAGGCAAAAAAATGATGAGCATTGTAGACGAAAAAGCCTCAAAGCTCAGCGCTCCCGAACACGTACCGCTCGACCCTTCCGCACGGATAATCGCAATACAGATTTCCATAAAGGATATCGACCCCAATTACGAGCAGCCGAGAAAACACTTTGACGAAGCCGCTTTAAACGACCTTGCGGAGTCGATAAAAATGCACGGCGTCATACAGCCCATAGTCGTGGTTCGCATGGGAATGCGGTTTATGATTATCGCGGGCGAAAGAAGATACCGCGCCGCGAAAATGGCAGGTCTGACAAGCATACCCGCGATAATAAAAAATTATTCCCCGCTGCAAATCAGGGAAATAAGCCTTATCGAAAACCTTCAGAGAGAGGATCTCAACCCTATAGAAGCCGCCCGCGCCATAAAACAGCTGATGGAGGAGTTCAACATGACTCAGGAAACGGCTGCGGACAGAATAGGTAAAAGCCGCTCGGCGATTGCAAACACATTAAGACTTCTCACTCTTGACAGCCGCGTCATATCGCTTATCGAGGACGGACGCCTTTCCGCCGGTCACGGCCGCGCTCTGGCAGTCATAGACAACGAAACCGAACAATTCAACCTTGCTTCCAAAGCAGCCGACAGCAAGCTTTCCGTCAGAGAAATGGAAAAGCTCGTGCGCGAGCTGCTCAATCCCAAGCCGGCGCCCGCAAAGCAGCAGGAGGATTGCCCCGAACTCAAAGAGCTGGTACAAAACATGCAGCGCACGTTTGCAACAAAGGTAGGCGCCTTGGGCAACGGCAGAAAGGGACGCATTTACATAGACTATTATACCAAAGACGATTTGGACAGAATCTGTGAGCTGGTAAAGGATTGGTTAAAAAACAATTTCAAAATATAAATTTTAAGGCCGCTTATCAAGCGGCTTTTTTGTGCTTCATAAAAAATTTCTTTCGCATTTCTTTACAAGTTCGGTCTGCTTAAACAATTTTCAATCGTTGCTTTCGCAATGCGAGCGCCAAGACTGAGTTTTTTGCGGTGACTTTATTCGATTTGACTGTTTTTGTTTTTCGTGCATATCGGAGCGCTTAATAATAAAAAATCTGCTATTGACAGGAAATTTGTTCGTAAAAATTGCGGAATTTCAATTTATTTGTTATTTTGTTCCGCCTTTATTTATAATAAAGCTTGCCAAACAAGATAAATATCGCATTTTTCTTAATAAATATTTTTTATCTCAAACACCTTTATATTATTGTATTTTTTTCCGCGCATCAATTTCTTTATAGTATCTTTTTTTATACTTAAATAAATCATCTCGTCGAGCCGAGTCAACTCGTATTCCGACGGAGATAAAAAACAAAAGACGGTAAACAATGTCCGGATAATGACGCGTTGTCAATCCGGTTCAGTTGATAAGGATAAAAACAGCTTGCTTTGTCAAAAATTCGTTCATTTTTGAAAGCAGCTCCAAAATTCGCACAACCAATTGTCGGCATTGACTTCAAAGGTAAACAGCTAAATAAAACAAAATTTTAAAAGGACGGGGAAATTCTTTCCGTCTTTTTTTGCGCTTTTTTACGCCGCTTCAAACATGTCTAAATATGTCTTATTTTGAAGTTTGCCGCACAAAAGCTAACAGTTTTATTCACTTGTTGCGAGAAAAAGTGTAATCTTAAAATACAAATAGACAACCACACCAAATTTCGGAGATATTTTTATGGACCTTATCAGATCTTTTTCGGAACGCTTCAACGAATTGATAATCTATGCCGAAACAACTCCCAAAAAAATGAGCGCAGATCTCAATCACAATATTCACGACATTTATCATTGGAAATCCGGCACCGCCCGCTTCATGCCCTCTCTGAAAAATATAATCATGCTCGCCGATTATTTCAACTGCTCCATAGAGTTTCTGCTGGGGATAGACGACGAAAATAAGCTGCCTCATCCAAAAAAGCAGCTGCCCGATTTCGGCGCTCATTTTAAAAAGGTGCTGAAGGAGAAAGGAAGCAATCTTTACAGGCTTTCTCTGCTTGCGGGCTGCAAAAACACAAGCCCTTACTACGATTGGCTAAACGGAAAATCCACGCCGCGAATTGACAGCCTATACAAAATTTCAAAGGTTCTGGATTGCTCGATAGATTATCTGCTCGGGAGAGAATAACAAAAGACGGCTTCCGCCGTCTTTCTTTTTTGTTTCATGACACCATTCTTACGGGTAGCACGAGATACAGATATTCGTCCGTTTCGCACGGCGTAATTATGCAGGGCGCAACACTCGAAGTGAAATTCATCTTTACGAAATCGTTGTCCATTGCTCTCAGGCAATCAGAAATGTACTTTGCGTTGAAAGCTATATTCAAGTCCTTGCCTTTTAAGCTTATGCTTACGTTTTCCTTTATGTTTCCAAGCTCAGACTTGCCCGTTATGCAGACGATATTTTCCTTGACTTCGAATTTGACCAGATTGTTTTTCTCTCCGCGACTCAACAGACTTGCGCGATCCAAAGCCGCCTCGAACTGCTGCTTGTTTATTATTACGTTTGTCGTAAACTCCTCAGGAATAATCTGACGATAATTTATATATTCTCCCGAAAGCAGCCTTGTGCTCACCGTCGTGTTTTCCATTTCCACGACAAGCAGATTTTCTTCGACGAAAAGTCTGGCTATCCTGTCTCCGTCTCCCAGCAGCTTCGACAGCTCGCTCAACGCGCGGCTGGGGATGACGAGACTCATTTTTCCGCACTTTTGCTCCAGCGCCTTTTTTGCCAACGCAAGCCTGTAGCCGTCAAGCGCAACAACAGTTAAGGTATATTCTTCTATTTCAAACAAGCATCCTTTGAGTATCTGTCTGCTGTCGTCCGTGCTTGCCGAAAACAGAGTTTTTCCGATAACGTCTCTCAGCTCGCTTTCGAGGATATGAAAGCCCTTTTCTCTGTTTATCTCGGTTTTGTCGGGATAATCCTCCTTGTCGAGACATTGCAGATACCCTTCGCTTTCGTTATATCTGATTCTGAGTCTGTTTTTCTCCGTTTCGGAAAGCTCTATCTGTTCGTCCGTCAGCTTTTTGATATAATCCGAGAATATTCTTCCGGGTACCAGAATTTCTCCTTCCTCGATTATTTCCGCATTTATTTTTAGTTCAACCGAAAACTCGGAATCGGTTGCGTAAAGCGTCAGGGTTTCTCCCTCCGCAGTGATTTTGATACCTTCAAGCACGGGATTTACCACCCTTTGAGGCAGAGCCTTGCTTACCTTGCTTATAGCATCGCTCAAATCGAGCCCGTCGCAAATTAACTTCATATTCCTCCGTTTGCGGAAATTTTTCCGTCAGTAAAGTAGATAATATTATTTTTTCTGTTGGTAGTAGTAGTAGTAGTGTATGTAGAATTGTGGACAAGCATGACGGCTGTCCGACAAGGATATTATATATTGTTTCCGGAAAAAATGCAAGCACAATATGTTGCGAAGAAAAAAGAAATTGGTCAAAAACAAGTCTGTGGAACAAAAGTGGAAAGACTCCGAAGAAATTAACAAAGTATACGGTTTTGACTCGGGCAAGCACCGGTCGGAAAGAAATGATTTGACAAAAACGAGCAATTTGATATAATAACAGAGATTTAAGAGAGAAAATTCGAGGGAAAGATGGATTTAAAAAAGGTTTGGGAAAACGTGCTGCTGGAAACGCAGGGTTCGGTTTCGGCAATGAGCTACGATAATTGGCTGAGCAATACCGAGGCGGTGTGCATTGCGGACGACGAGCTGGTGGTAAGCGCCGACAGCGAGGTGGTATTGCGGCTGGTTGAGATGAAATACGCCGATTTGCTTAAGGCTTGTACCAAAAAGGTCGCGCCTAAAATAAGAAATATAAAATTTGTGCTGCCTTCGGAAAAAAGCAGATACGACGGCGGAAGGTATATTTCGCTGGAGGAATTGAACGAGGACAGCATTGTTGCGGAGGAATATTACACCAATTTCGTGCCGAAGTACACCTTCGACAGCTTTATCGTAGGAAAAAGCAACGAATTTGCGGCGGCAGCAAGCAAGGCGGTGGCAGAAAATCCGGGAGAAAAATACAATCCGCTGTTTTTGTACGGAGGAGTGGGACTGGGAAAAACTCACCTTATGCACGCAATCGGAAATTTTCTCAAAAAAAGCGATCCGACCATCAAGTGTATGTACACGTCGAGCGAGAGGTTTACAAACGATTTGATAGAGGCGCTGCGCGCGTCTAAAAAAGCCGACGAAATGAAGGAGTTCCGTCGCAAATACAGAAGCGTGGACGTTCTTATGATTGACGATATACAATTCATATCCCGCACGGTTGCCACGCAGGAGGAGTTGTTTCACGTTTTCAATGACTTGTACTTTGCCAACAAGCAGATAATAATAAGCTCGGACAGACCCCCTCATGAAATAAATCCTCTGGAGGAGCGCTTGCGCACCCGTTTTCAGGGAGGACTTGTAGCCGATATTCAGCCGCCGGATCTGGAGATGAGGATGGCGATACTTCAGACAAAGGCATTGAACCAGAATCAGCACGTCGACGACGAGGTTTTGAGTCTTATTGCAAACAAGGTGAAGTCCAACATAAGAGAAATGGAGGGCTTGCTTACAAAGGTGATAAGCTATGCTCATCTGACAAACCGTTCCGTCAACGACCCCGAGGTTGTGGCGGGCGCGCTGAGAGATTACGGCGACGACAAGCCCGAGACGGTGACGATAGACAGAATAACGGACGAGGTATGCGCTTATTTTAATGTTTCCAAGTCGGATCTTGTGGGCAAGAAAAAGACCAAGGACGTTGTGGAGCCCAGACAGATTGCTATATACCTCGTTACCGAATTTCTTACCACGCCGTTGATAACAATCGGAGAGCATTTCGGCAACCGCGACCATACAACGATTATGTATGCGAGAGACAAAATCAGCGAAAAGGTCAAGGAGGACGCCAGAATAGCGCGTCAGATAAAGGATTTGAAGGATCTTATCATGAAGCGCTGAATAGGAAAACCGGTTTAACAGGGAGAAGGAAAGTTGCTTGAAAAATATCTTAAGCAAGGCTTAAAGCTTGCATTGGCAGTGTCCGGCGGCAAGGATTCTATGGTTATGCTGGACAAGCTGCTCAAATTGAAGGAGCGTTTTCGCCTTGAAATCAAGGTGATAAACGTAAATCACAAAATAAGGATGAACGGCGGAGAGGACAGCAGGTTTGTTGCGGATTTCTGCAAAAAACAAGGAGTGCCCTGCGAGGTTTTCGAGGTTGACGTACCTGCTTACGCCGCCCGCAAAAAGCTCAGTCTCGAGACGGCGGCGCGCGAAATGCGGTATGCCGTGCTCAACGCCGCCGCAAAAAGCGTGGATTACGTCTGCCTTGCCCACCACATGAACGACAACGCGGAAACGGTGCTTATGCATATTTTACGCGGAAGCGGAGCGCGCGGCGCAGCGGGAATTCAGCCCGTTTCCAACAGATTTTTCCGACCGCTTTTAGACGAGACGCGGGAGGAAATAGACGCGTACGCATTTGAAAACGATATTCCTTTCGTTTATGACGAGACCAACGGACAGATAAAATATACGAGAAATTTCGTCAGACATGAAATCATGCCGCTGCTGAATCGGGTAAACCCCGACAGCGTCAGAGCGATAGTGTCCTTTGCCGACAGCATAAAGGCGGACGACGAGCTTCTGAATTCGCTCGCCGACACGGACAGGATAGCTTTTTCTCGCGACCGCGCGGAAATTCCCTGTGAGCTGCTTGCCGCTCCAGCTCCGTTGGCGGTAAGAAGGGTTTACAAATGCTTCAACAGGCTGGGTGTGTTCAAGGATATAGAAAAAAAACATGTGGGAAAGCTGATAGAGCTTGCCAAAAGCAACTGCGGCGAAAAGGAGCTGACGCTTCCGTTTGGATTTAAAGCCACGAAAACTTACGATACGCTTGTTATTTCCAAAATGTCCGCGGAATGCGGCGGCGAGGATTTGTCCGGGCTGGAAATTCCGTTCAGAACGGGAAAAATAGAATTCGGAAGCCGCACCGTGACGATACTGCCCGTTTCGGGCGAGCAGGTTGAAAGAAACGCTCTGCTGTTCGACGCAGGCAAGCTGCCCGACGGCGTGATTTTGAGAACGCGCCGGGAGGGAGACTTTTTCACGAAATTCGGCGGCGGGACCAAAAAGCTCAAGGATTTTCTAATCGATAAAAAAATACCCAGAGCCAAGCGTGACGAGCTGATACTCGGAGTCAAGGATTCCGAGGTGTTTTTCATAGCCGGATTGGAAATTTCAGACAAAATCAAGCTGGACGCGTCTACTAAAAGCTCCTGCATGATAGACGTCGAAGAAGAAATAGGTCAAAAGGAGGAAATATGAAGGTAAAGGACGTTTATAAGCGGGAATATGCCGAATATTTCAAGGAAACGCTGACAAAGCTTATGGCGGCGCCCAGCCCCAGCGGCTACCACCGCGAGGTCAACGCGCTTTTAAAGGAGCTTGTCGAAAAGGAAAACGCACGCTGCGTCTTTTCACCTAAGGGTACCTGCGAGGTGCGCGTGGAGGGGAAGGGCGGCGCGGCGGTAGGTCTGTCGGCGCACTGCGACACGCTAGGACTTATGGTGAGAAGCGTTTCGCCTTCGGGAGAAATAATGTTTGTGACCGTAGGCGGAATAATTCTGCCCACGCTGGACGGGGAGTACTGCACGGTACGCACCCGCGACGGCAGGAGCTATACGGGCACCGTTCTGTCGCGCAGCCCCGCAATTCACGTCTTTGACGACTGCACGAGCAGGAAAAGAGACGAAAAGAATATGTACGTCCGACTTGACGAAAGAGTGCGTTGCGCCGACGACGTAAGAAAATTGGGAATAAGAAACGGAGATTATATCTTTGTGGACACTAAGACCGCGTTTACCGGGAGCGGATTTGTCAAATCGCGGTTTTTGGACGACAAGGCGGGCGCGGCGGAGCTGCTAACGGCGCTGCATATTCTCACGGAAGAAGGCATAGCTCCCGAAAAGACGGTAAAAATGTTTTTCACTGTTTTCGAGGAGGTGGGGCACGGCGCCAGCGGCATCGACGTAAGCGGACTGGAGAGCTTTGTGGCTGTGGATATGGGCTGCGTGGGCGACGACCTGTCCTGCACGGAAGAAACGGTTTCGATATGCGCAAAGGACAGAAGCGGTCCTTACGACTACGACCTGACGGGTAAACTTGCGGAATTGTGCGAAAAGCACGGCATAAATTATGCCATAGATATTTATCCGCATTATTCTTCGGACGTGAGCGCAATGAGAACGGCGGGCGCGGACGTTGCCGGAGCGCTTATCGGACCGGGAGTTCAGGCAAGTCACGGCATGGAGCGCACGCACCTGGACGGCGTGTTCAATACAATCAAGCTGATACTCGCGTATATCGGCGCGTTGGACTGAAAAAATTTCAAAATCCGGAAAATATCCAAAGGAGGAGCGGACATGAAAGCGGATTGTCATACGCACAGTATATTTTCTTCCGACGGAAAGCTGTCGATAGAGGAAATGCTGAATATTGCTCTCGAAAGAGGGCTGTCTTATCTTGCGGTGACCGACCACATAGATTTCGACGCGCTGCTGCCCAAAAACCGCGCTCCCTCCTATTGGAAGCAGCCTGACGTCGATTTGTACTGCGCCGAAGTTGAAAGACTCAAGCCCGTTGCGGAAAAAAACGGAATTTTCCTTGCTTTCGGCGCGGAAATGGGCTTCGACCCCGACGCGGCGGCGCAGACGCCCGCGTGCGAGCTGATTGAACGGCTGCCGTTTGACGTAATTATCAACAGCGTGCATTTTGCGGGCGGACTGGATTTGTATTTTCCCGAGTTTTTCGAGGGGCGCACAAAAAAACAGGCTTACGACTTATATCTCGACGCGGTGTACGACAGCCTGTTTGCGCGGTTTTCCTTCGATATAGTGGGACATCTGGGCTACGTCACGCGGCAGGCGCCTTATCCCGACAAGCAGCTTAAGCTTTCCGAATCGGGAGAAAAAATAGACAAAATCTTAAAACGGATTATCCATACCGACAAGACGCTGGAGGTCAACACCAATCACGGGCTGAATGCCAACGAGGAAATTCTCGCCAGATATTTCGAGCTGGGCGGAAGAAACGTGAGCTTTGGCAGCGACGCCCACCAAGGCGGGCTGTGCGACGGGTGGGAGCAGGCGACGGCAACGCTCAAGCGCATAGGCTTTTCCGAGCTGTCCGTATTCAAAAGCAGAAAGCGCGAGGGAGTGAAAATCTGAGAAGCGCGCGTTTTGAGCGAAAAAATTTATGCTTGGGGCGGAGGCGGAAAATTCGCATTTTGTCCGACGCTTTTATTCAAAAAGTTGACAAGCGTTGTTTTTGACGCTATAATCAATCGGTAACGCTATCGCTTATTCACCAAAAGGAGTTTAGATAAGATGAAAAGAACCTATCAACCCAAGAAGAGACAGAGAAGCAAGGTGCACGGCTTCAGAAAGAGAATGAAGTCCACCGGCGGCCGCAGAGTGCTTGCAAGAAGAAGAAACAAGGGTCGCCACAAGCTGTCCGCTTGACGCAAGAAGCATCGATGCATAATTCGTGAAAATACAGCCCTGAAGCAACGCGGCTGTGTTTTTGCGTAAACAGGTTTGCCGCAGACGTACCGACTGTGCCGAAAATGGAAAGACTTAAAAAAAATTATCAATATCAATACGTCTACAAAAACGGCGTCAGCGCGAGCGACAAATATTTTACCGTCATAGCCGCAAAGAGCGGCGGCGGACCGCGTTTCGGTTTTTCCGTCGGCAAAAAGTACGGCAAGGCGGTTGTGCGCAACAGACTGCGCCGGCGTCTTAAGGAGTGCTGCAGGCTTCTTTCTCCTTTCATCAGCAAGGGGTTCGCTTTCGTAATCATACCCCATGCGCCCGCGGAGGACTTTTCCGCAATAAAAAACAGTCTCGAGGGACTGTTCAAAAGGCTTAAGGCGTGGAGGGACGAGGAGGCGCCGTCGTGAAATATATCTGTATATGGCTGCTCAAGGCCTACAAGGCGACTCTTTCCAAAATCAAGGGAAAGACCTGCCGGTTTACTCCCAGCTGCAGCGTTTACGGAATGGAAGCGTTTGAAACGCACGGTTTTTTCAAAGGAGGGCTGCTTACTGCGCGGCGCGTGATTAAATGCGGCTTTACGCGCGGCGGCTTCGACCCCGTGCCCTTCAATCTCAAAGGAGACATTAAATGGAGTTTATGAACTGCTTGGCAACCGCCGCCGAGACCATCGGACAATGGGGCTTTTCGGAGGGATTTGCGACAATCATGTCGGAAATCAAAAATCCGACCTTTGTCGGCTGGCTGGTCAAGGGGTTGCTTGACGCGGTGGGAAACTACGGCTGGGCGGTGGTGCTTTTCACCGTAATACTCAAGGTCATTACCCTGCCGTTGGATTTCTGGCAGCGTTTTTCGATGAAGAAAAACGCCAAAATGATGTCCGAGCTTGCGCCCATGATGGCAAAGCTGGACAAGGCTTATGCCAACGACAAAAACAAGCTCAATCAGGAAAAGCAGAAGCTGTACAAAAAGCACGGCTACAATATGCTGTCGGGCTGTCTGCCCATGATTGTGACGATGGCGATATTTTTCATCATGTTCGGAGGCTTGAACCAATGCTCCGCTTACGTAAACCTGAAGGTTTACAGCGAGCTAAGCGTTTTTTATACGCAGACGCTGTCCTCCGAGCTGGACAAGTTCTCCGCGGAATACGAGCAAAACCGTTACGATATCCTGCTTTCCGGAGAGTCCGGCGCTATCGAGGATTACAAGACGTGGCTCGGCGGGCAGGGTGTTGAGGAAAGCGAGTTCGAAGCGAGGATAAGCTCCGCAACAGCCCGCATTTCTTCTATCAAGGCGGAGGCTCAGGCTGTCGCGCGCAAAGCGGTGGGAGAGTATTTTCTCGAGGCAAAGGAGGGCTTTTTGTGGATTACCAACATCAGCCGTCCCGACACCTGGGTGGAGGCGTTTCCCGAAACCGCGGACAAGTTTACCGGTACGCTCACAAAAAGATACAGAGCCTACAGGGACGAGTTCGACTCCGAGCTTTATAAAGAAATTTACGAGGGTATCAGCGAGCAGGGCGTAGGCTACAAGGTGGGAGACAAGCATTGGAACGGACTTATGATTCTGCCCGTGCTGTCGATAGCGCTCAGCTTTTTGTCCACATTTATTTCCAACAAGACAAGCAAAAAGAAAAACGACGTCGAACAGCTCGGCCCGGATGCGGCGGCGGCGCAAAGCACCAACAAGGTTATGATGTTCGTCATGCCGATAATGATGGGTATCTTCGGCTTTATTTATACGGCTACGTTTGCGCTTTATATGGTGTGTTCGAGTTTGCTGTCGATATTGTTTACGCTTGCGATGAACCCCGTTATCGACAGACGAGTCGCCAAAATCGAGTCTAAGACGGAAAAACCCGATTACAGGAGAAAATAGAGCCGATGAACAATGAAAAAATAGAAGTCAGCGCGAAATCCGTTGACGCGGCGGTGAAAAAAGGGCTGGAAAAGCTCGGGCTTGAAAAAGACCAAGCCGAGTGGGAGGTTTTGCAGGAAGCCGGATTTTTGCGTCATTGCAAAATTTCGATAGGGAAAAAACCTACTCAGGCGAGCCTTGTGCGCGAATATGCCGAAAAAATGCTGGATCTCATGGGCTTTGATTACGCTGTAGAGGCAACGGAAACGGACAGCGAAATTTTGCTGGAGCTCACGGGCGTTAACGCGGGAGATATTATCGGCAGGCGCGGCGACGTGCTGGACGCCTTTCAGTATATGCTGAACGTGCTTACGAAAAACTTCGACGACGATTTCAAGCGCGTGACGGTGGATACGGAAAATTATCGCGCAAAACGCGCGGAGGCGCTTGTCAAGCTTGCCCGAAATCTGGAAAAAAAGGTGAAACGCACCGCCCGACCGGTGCGGCTGGAATATATGAATCCGTTTGAGCGCAGAGCCATACATACCGCGCTGCAGGACAGCCTTTTTGTGGATACTGTCAGCGAGGGCGAGGAACCCCGCCGTTTTGTGGTAATCAAGCCCAAAGCGGGATTAAAGCCCCGCCCCGATTCGGGTGAGCGCAGGGGCAGCGGACGCGGCGGTGACAAAAAGGACAGACGTGGCAAGGGGACGGACAACGGAGCGCGCCGCAGATACGACGATACCGAAGACGGCGATAGCCGTTCTGCCGCAAAACCCGATTTCGAGGAAGAAAAAAAAGAACCCACCTATGACGGCGGAGTCATGAAAAAGCTCAATTTCGTCTATCGAAGCGAAAAAAAGCGCAGAAGACTTAAATAAAACTGCAAAGCGTCCGCAATTTAGGTCGCTTTTTCGTTTGCTCGTTTGGCGCAGCAATGGAAAAGCTGCAAAAAAAAGCCGCGTAAAACGCGGCTTTCAAGGGAAAAGTAACTAAAAAGTTCCGTTTTCGACTAAAATTCAGTCGATGTTTTTCTGATTGCTGCTGCACTTGGAACTGCCGGACTTCTTGCCGGAAGTTTTGGTGTTCTTGGTGTTGGAGCAATCCGAAGCTTTCATTTTCTTCGTTTTCATTTCCTTACCTCCCGTTTTTAGTATG
>URVX01000002.1 GCA_900551395.1 uncultured Subdoligranulum sp.
ATCTGGCGTTGATCAACGCCAGACCAAAGAAAGTCTTGAATTACCAAAAACCCGTAGATTTATTTAACTATTTTCTTCCTTTCTGTTGCACTTAGTTTGACAATTCACCTTATTTTTTCACAGAAAACATGTGACTTTTTGTGCCGACCACTCGCAAAAAAAACTTAAAAAGGGGGTCAGATTTTTATATCGTATTTCAATATTTCACGACGCTCGAATTGCACGGCGCAAAAACTCTCGTCGTCAGACAAGGTAAATTTATTTTGTTTTTGCCGTTTTCCGATTTGTCAGACGAAAAACGCTTAAGCGCTCCTGAAAGAATAAACTTACGGCTTTGCCTTTTGCTTCTTTTTCTCCAGCAGGATAAACAATCGGGTGTTAAGCTCTTCAAACAAATCGTGTCTGCGGCACAAGGCGATGAAGGTCAGTTCGCTTCGGCTCAGTCCTGAACGCAGCATTGCATAACGCTTTGTCATCTGAAGCTCGTCATAGTCCTCCTTGCATGCGTTTTCGACGCTTATTCCCTTAATATCCCAATTTCTGCAAATTTCCAAATACTTTTGTATGTGGTCGTTAAAGCCCGATATATAGGGCACCAACTCGCTTTTGTCTATCCAATCGTTAAAATGTATCATAAAAACTCCTTTGTGATATTTTGCCTGCCGTATATGCGCGCCCGTACACGGCGAAAGCTGCTGCCGCGCGTTAAAGACAGCCTGATATCGTGTCCGTAAATTTTATATCGTTAAGCTTGTCTGTTTCGCGCGGAAGAAACGTAAAATAATAAAGTTTCCTTATAAACAATATCATAAGCAAACCTTATACGTCAAGCTTTTTTTATAAAGGTTTTATATGATTTTGTCATGATAAATAAATTTCCGAAAATTTTCAAAGAGCTACTGATAGACAACGATTTGAATCAAAGCAAAATCGCAGAGCTGTTGAACACTACGCAGCCGACGATAAGTAATTGGCTCAAGGGGCTGTATCAGCCCGACATAGAAACTATCTATCGGATTTGTTATTATCTGAAAACCACGCCCAACGAATTGCTGGGGTGGAACGAGCTGGGAATAAACGATTTGAAATACCAGGAATATTATTTGCATAATCGGGAAAAGTTTGACGACGAGAACGAGCTTGCAGCGCGTGAAAGCCGTATTTCCTGCGAAAGCCCGATGCAAAAAAGCAAGGAATCCGGCATTTACGACGGAGAAATAGAGAATCCGCAGGAGCTTTTCGAGTGGGTAGAAAAAAACAGGTAAATTCAGTCCGGCAGCTTTAGCAGGCTGCGGCGCGCCGAAATCGTTTTTAAGCGTTCCTTTGTCAAAAGAGCGTTTTTTCTTTGGATTTAAACGCTTGACAAACATATATTGCCGCGTTAATATAAATTTGCAGTCGAAAAGCCGCATTTCGCAAGCCGAAGTTTGGCAAAGCTTTTAACTTAAGTTTAAAAACAAAATACGCCGTAAAAAATTTATTTGACCGAAAAGGAGAAAAGGATATGATAAACAAAGATATGACGATTATGGAGGCTCTGGAAGAAAACAGAGCCGCTGCTACGGTTTTTGCCGGATACGGAATGGGCTGCATAGGCTGTCTTGCCGCAAGCGGCGAAACCATTGCCGAAGCGGCGACTCATCACGGCATAGACGTTGACGAGCTTGTGGGCAAGCTCAACGAAACCTGCAAAAAAGGTTGAACTCAGCCGACGAAACGGACAAGTCAAAAAGGGCGAAGCGGTTTGCTTCGCCCTTTCGTCATCTGAAATCGTAGTTTTTGCCGAGCAGATAATTATTTGTTTTCATAAGCGCGTTGTCAAGCGCACTTTTTTTCCAGATTTGCAACGAATTTTTCAAGTCGGTCCATAGCCTTTACTATGGTATCCATGCTTACGCAGTAGCCTATTCTCATATATCCTTCCGCAGAGAAGCAAACTCCGGGAATAACGGCGACCTTGCACTCCTTGACAAGACGCGTGCAGAATTCCATGCTGCTCATGCCGAATTTGCGTATGCTGGGCATTATGTAAAACGCGCCCTCCGGCTTGACCACGTCCAGTCCCATGCCGACAAGTCTGTCGTAGCAATAATCGCGTCTTTTTCTGTATTCCTCGACAAACGGAGCGGGGTCGAATCTGAGCGCCTCAATCGCCGCGTACTGGATAAACGTGTTGGCGCACACGGTGGCATATTGGTGAACCTTGAAAGCCTGACCGACAAATTCTCTGTCCGCCATCATGTAGCCCAGCCTCCAGCCGGTCATGGCGTAAGGCTTGGAAAAGCTCTGGCAGTAAACGATTTTTTCCCGCAGGTCCTGAAATCTTACGAACCCGACGCGGCGCTCGTTGTACACAAGCTGGTTGTAGCACTCGTCGCATATAACGAACATTTCGCGGTTTTTGACCTGCGCGTAAACATTTGAAAGCGACTGCTCGTCAAGTATGGTTCCCGTAGGGTTGTTGGGGCTTGTGAGTATGATTGCTTTGGTTTTTTCGGAAATAACGGCTGCCAAAGCTTTTTCCGTTATCTGAAAATCGTCTGGAGCGGTGTCAAGCTCGACGTATTTGCCCTTGCACAGCTCGATGACCGGTTTGTACATGGAAAAAGCGGGCACGGGGACGATAACCTCGTCTCCTTCGTTTATTATTGCGAAAAGGGCGCTCATGATGGCTTCCGTGCTGCCTGTGGTTATCATAATTTCATCTTCGTCGTAGTGCACGCCGTTGAGCTTTTCCTCGAAAGCCGAAATTTCCCTGCGCAGCTCAGCCACGCCCATTGTGGGCGCGTAAAAGGTTTTGTTGTTTTCCAGAGCGGCTCCGCAGGCGTCCTTGACCTGCTGCGGAGTGTGGAAATCCGGCTCGCCGAGAGTGAGAAACAGCTCTGCGCCCTCCTTGTGCGCCATATCGTTGAAAGCGCGCAGGGGACTTGGCTCGATACGTGTAACCTGTTCGTTGAATTTCATGATTTTATCTCCCTTGATTGAATTATATCATATATGCCGCAGATCGCAGGTGTAATTTGTTTGAAAAAAGCCGCACTTCCTTTCATCCGAAATCCCGTCCGCGCGTGACTGGCAAAAGCCGCGCGAAAGTCGCGGGCAAAGCCTGCGACAAGGTATTTTTGTTTTCCGAGTTGCCAAGCCTGACGGTAGGTGCTATAATGTCAGTCGGAGAAAACGGATATGATTTACAATATGCTTGGAAAAACAAATCTGGTAATATCGCGCGTGGGGCTGGGAGGCATACCCTTGCAGCGGCTCACCCTGCAGGAGGCAACGGAGACGGTGCGCTACGCTCTCGACTGCGGAGTCAATTTCATAGATACGGCTCGCGGTTATACCGTAAGCGAAAGATATATCGGCGCCGCGCTCGCGGGCGGCAGGAGAAACGACGTCGTGCTTGCGACCAAAGCGCCTCCGCTGGATTACTCCGCCATGCTTAAAGAAATGGAGGGGAGCTTAGACGACCTCGCCACCGATTATATAGATTTGTATCAGGTGCACAACGTGAAGGATTGCGCGTCTATAGACCGCATTTTTGCCGCAGACGGAGCTTACGCCGCATTTCTCGAAATGAAAGCCGCAGGCAAAATCGGTCACTTCGGCGTGACCAGCCACAAGCGCGAGGTTCTCGCCTATCTGCTTGAAAAATACGCCGACAAGACGGAAACAATCATGTTCCCTTACAACATAGTGGAAACTCAGGGCGAGGAGCTTTTCGCGCTTGCGTCAGGTCTCAACGTGGCGGTCATCGTCATGAAGCCGCTTGCAGGCGGAGCAATAGAAAACGCCGCGCTTGCCATGCGTTTCGCCTTGTCCAATCCCGACGTGTCGGTGGTCATACCCGGTATGGCGGAAAAATCGGAAGTAGATATAAACACGGCGCAGACCGCCGAGCTTTCCGACGCCGACAGGGAGGAGTGCAAGCGTCTGGCAAACGCGCTCGGCTCCGAGTTCTGCCGCCGATGCAGCTATTGCGCGCCCTGTCCCGCAGGTCTGGACATACCTACCATTTTTACATTCGAGGGATATCTGAAAAGGTACGATTTGGCGGATTGGGCAAAGGACAGATATATGCACCTTCAAAAACGCGCCAAAGATTGCGTGAAATGCGGCGAGTGCGAAAGGAAATGTCCGTATGAGCTTAAAATACGAGACAGAATGCAGACAGTCGCGCAGGAGTTCGCCGATGCCGAGCAGGATCGGACGGACGCGGAAAGGAGCTGAAAGTATGGCGTTGTTCGACTGCAAGCTGTATTCTCACGTTTTGCATCAGCCCGTGCACGTATCCGTTTACGCGCCGGACAGAAAGAATTTTGAAATGTCCGATTTTGACGTCGTGCTTTTGCTGCACGGCATGTGCTGCGACGGAAAGGACTTTTTCTTAAGGACTGGAATCGCCGATTATGCGGACGGAGCAGGCGCGGTCCTCGTTGCACCCTCCTGCGGCAACAATTATTTCGCGGACGGTGTGAACGGACTTAAATATGAAACGTATTTGTTTTGCGAGCTGCTTCCTTATCTGAGAAAAACCTTCGGTCTAAGCGACCTGCGGGAAAAGAATTTTATTCTCGGCGTCTCCATGGGGGCTTTTGCGGCTGTGCGCTTGGGGTTGACTTATCCGGAGCGCTTCAAGGCAGTGTGCTCGCTTTCCGCTCCCATAGATTTGAAAACTGCGGTGGAAACGCTGCGCGACAACCTCAAGGACTGCCGCCGCCGCGCCTTTTGCTCGGTCTACGGTTCGGTCGAGCAATTCGCGGCTTCCGATTCGGATATCATGAGACTGATAGAACTGGCTTCTCCGTCGTCCGCGCCGTTTGTTTATCTGTATGCGGGGCGCAACGATCCTCTTTTGCCGCTTAACGGGCGCGTTGCGGAGACAATGAGGGCAAGGGGCATGGCTGTGGCGCTGGAAACGGACGACGGCGCTCACGATTGGCAAAGCTGGGACAGACAGGCAAAAAAATTCGTCGAGACTTATGTCGGAAAATGAAAAAAAATCAAAGGACGCGGAAGCGTCCTTTTTGCGTCGTGCGCTTAATGTCGAATTTAGCCGAAACACGCGCAATTTGCTTGACAAACCACACTGAAGCTCTCATAATATTCATATCGGTCGTCAGCCGCGATTTCGGCACTTAAAAATTAAAGGAGAGGAAAATTGAAAGAGAATTTATTCGAAGCGGCGCGTTCAGACGAGAAGCTGAGATCCGCCGCATTTGACACGCGTTGCGCGTTGGACGAAATTTTGTGGAGATTAAGAGACCTGAGTCTGATACACAACGATATATCCGACCTGATAAGCGTGAATTGCGGGTTTTCGGACGTGGCGGCAGACCTGAAAAGCGTTTCGTCGGACACGCGCGACAGGATAAGGGAGGCTTTCAGATACCGCGAAATGAACGAAGCTTTGAACCGCGTGCTGGGTTATGAGCTTGCCAGAGTATGCGAGAGCATAGAAGGCGTGCTTTATCCGGACGGAGAAAGATGAGCAGGTTTGCCCGCTTCCCGCGAAGCGGGATATTTTTTGGTTAAACCGTTTTAAACGGTTGACAAAACCTTGCCGCGCTGATAATATACACGAAGAAACCTATCGAGAGTGTCGGAGGGACGGACCCGAAGATGACACAGCAACCGGACGGAGAGCGTCACAGGTGCTAAATTCCGCAGGGCGTGGCTCTGGAAGATAGGACGGCTAAACCGGCTGTTGCATCAACCCCGCGCTTTCGCGGGGTTGTTTTGATTTTCAGAAAGGTTTTATTCAGGACGACAAAGGAGAAAATATACTTATATGCAAGGCAAAAGATTTTTTACGAGCGAGAGCGTGACCGAAGGACATCCCGACAAAATGTGCGACCAGATTTCCGACGCCATATTAGACGCCATACTTGAAAAGGATAAAAACGCGCGGGTGGCGTGCGAAACGGTTGCTTACACGGGAGGCGTTGTAGTTGTGGGTGAAATAAGCACCTCCTGTTACGTGGATATAAAAAGCATAGTGCGCAAAACCGTTAAGGAAATCGGCTACACGCGCGCCAAGTACGGCTTTGACGGCAACACGTGCAGCGTGCTTACTTCGATTGACGAGCAGTCTCCCGACATCGCTTTGGGTGTGGACAAAAGTCTGGAGAGCAAGAACGGCGAAAGCGACGGCGCGGAGTTTGGCGCGGGAGACCAGGGCATGATGTTCGGTTATGCCTGCGACGAAACTCCCGAGCTTATGCCCGCCGCCCATGTTTACGCCAACATGCTTGCAAAGCGCCTTGCCCAAGCCCGCAAAAACGGTGAAATTGCCGACCTGCGTCCCGACGGAAAGGCTCAGGTTACCGTAGAGTATGACGGAGATAACGTTAAAAGAATAGACACTGTCGTAGTTTCTTCCCAGCACGCGGCGGAGGCTGATATGGAGACTCTGCGCGGAGAAATCATGGAAAAGGTGATTTTGAAAACTCTGCCGAAAAATCTTATTGACGGGGAAACCCGATTTCTAATCAATCCTACGGGCAAGTTTGTGATAGGCGGACCTATGGGAGACTCGGGGCTTACCGGCAGAAAAATCATCGTGGACACCTACGGCGGCTATTGCCCGCACGGCGGCGGCGCATTTTCCGGCAAAGATCCCACAAAGGTGGACAGAAGCGCGGCTTATATGGCGCGATATATCTGCAAAAACATAGTTGCCGCAGGCGTGGCGCGCCGTGTTCAGCTGCAGCTGTCCTACGCGATTGGCGTGGCGCGTCCCGTTTCGGTGTGCGCGGACACCTTCGGCACGGGCGTGATTTCCGACGAGCAGCTTACCGAAATAATAAAGCGTTTGTTCGACCTGCGTCCGCAGGCTATTATCCGCAAGCTGGATTTGCTTAACATTTCGTACAGACAGATTGCAAGCTACGGGCATTTCGGGAGAGACGGCATGACGTGGGAGAAAACCGATTCCGCGCCTTCGATTGCCGCTGCGGCAGAGGAATACAAATCGGTCAGATGACTTTTAAGGGAGCAATAAGCAACATAGTTTTCTTCAACTCGGAAAACGGCTACACGGTTTTCCAGCTGATTTCCGACAGCGACGGGGAAGAAATCACCTGCGTGGGATATCTTCCTCAGCTCAACGTCGGTCAGGAGCTTGAGGTTTCGGGAAAGCTCGTCACTCATCAGAAGTTCGGCGAGCAGCTTTCCGTTGAAAAATTTTCACTCGTGTCTCCGACCGGCTCGGAGGGGCTTGTCAGATATCTTGCGAGCGGACTTATCAAGGGAGTGGGAGAAGCTACGGCAAGGCTCATTGTAAAAGCCTACGGCGAGGACACGCTTTCAGTTTTGGAAAGCTCTCCCGAAAGTCTCGCCCGGCTTCGCGGTATAAGTCTGAAAAAAGCGCGCGCAATCGGCGAGGAGTTCAACGCGCACAGAGCCATGCAGGAGCAGATTATGTTTCTGCAAAGCTACGACATCACACTCAACACGGCGATAAAAATTTACCGCGTTTACAAGGACAAAACGGAGAGCGTTTTAAAGAACAATCCCTATCGCTTAATCGACGACGTGGACGGAATAGGCTTTTTGTCCGCCGACAGAATTGCCGTCAGCATGGGTATAGAACCGGACAGCGAGTTCCGTTTGCGCGCGGGAATTGTTTATTGTTTGAAGGATGCGGCGGAAAAGTCGGGAAATACCGTGCTTGACGAGGAAACGCTTAAAAGAAGCGTGGGAGAGCTGTTGGGCTACGACGTATCTGACCGTCGCGAGCTGTACGACGAGACCGTCGACAATCTGATTTTCGACCTGCTGGTGCGCCGTTTTGAAAGCGGCGAAAAAAACGGGCTTGCTCTGGCAAGATATTACAACATAGAAAAGAACATAGCGGGGGCGCTGGTCAGGCTGGACGAGGAGGCGCCTGCCATTTCCGCGTCGTTCAAGGCGCTTATAGACGACTTTCAGTCGGCAAACGGCGTAAAGCTGCATCCCAATCAGCGTCAGGCGGTGGAGGCGGCGTTTTTGAACGGCGTCACGGTGATTACGGGCGGACCGGGCACGGGCAAAACCACAATCGTCAGGTGCATTTCCTACATCTGTGACGCGCTGGACGTCAAGTCGGAGTATTGCTGCCCGACGGGGCGCGCCGCAAAGCGTCTGAGCGCGTCTACAGGCAAAAATGCCAAAACCATACACAGGCTGCTTGGAATGGAAGCGAGAGACGACAGGCTTGTTTTCGCTTACGACGCGGGCAATCCTCTGGAAGCGGATCTCGTGGTGGTGGACGAGGCGTCCATGGCGGACGCCGTTATATTCAACAGTCTTTTGAAAGCGTTAAGGCGCGGCTGCCGTCTCGTGCTTGTGGGCGACAAGGACCAGCTCCCGTCGGTGGGGGCGGGCAACGTGCTTGCCGACGTGATAAAAAGCCGTCTGTTTTCCGTAAACGAGTTGACGCACATTTACAGGCAGTCGGAGGACAGCTATATAGTGACCAACGCGCACTTGATAAACAGCGGGAAAATGCCGGCGATAGATAAGGACATCAAGGCCTGGTCTTTTCGCCCACGCCGGGAATGGCCGTGAGAGTGGCAGCGTAGGACTTTTTCTTCATCGCGCGGGACAATCAGGAGGACATACTCAACGAGGTTACGGGGCTGGTGACGACGCGGCTTCCCAAGTTCACTTCCCTTTCTCCTTCCGAGATACAGGTGCTTGCTCCCATGAAAAGCGGGCTTGCGGGGGTGACAAACCTCAACCGCACGCTGCAGGCAAAGATAAATCCCTTTGACCGCTCCAAAAGCGAAATCAACGTGGGCGGCACGGTATTCCGCACGGGAGACAAGGTCATGCAGACGGTCAACGACTACAACATGGAGTGGGAAATCAACGACGCCGACGGCGTAAAAGCAGGCAAGGGCGTGTTCAACGGAGATATCGGTTACGTGACGAGAATAGACCGCACCGAAAGCCTTGCCGAAATTATGTTCGACGACGGCAGGAGGGCAATTTACACCGCGGCGGATTTGCCCGACCTCGCGCTGGCTTACGCCGTGACCGTTCACAAAAGTCAAGGCAGCGAGTTCGACGCGCTGGTGGTGGCGGTGACAAACGGACCGCCCACCATACTCAACCGCAACCTGCTTTACACCGCCGTGACGCGCGCCAAAAAGACGGTGGTTTTGGTTTGCAGCAAAAGAATGCTGGGCATGATGGTCAAAAACAATTATATCGAGGAGCGCGGCACCATGCTGAAGGAATTTTTAAAGGAAGAAAAGCAGAAGCGCGCGGCTCTGTTCTCGTGAACGGGGTCGACAAAAAGCGCGCGGACAAAAGCAGGGGGTTGTCGCGTTTTTTCGGCGCGCACCGCTTTACCTGCGTATGCTGCGGCGCGGACGTTTTCGACGATTCGGGGATTTGCGACTTCTGCCTGCCGCGCCTTTTGTTCAACAACGGCAAAACGTGCGCGCGGTGCGGGGCTGCTTTGGGCGACGTTGACAACAGATTTTGCGCTGCGTGCGAAAAATTCGACGAAGTGTTTTTCGACGGCGCGGCGTCGGCTTTCGTTTACGGCGGAGAGACGAGCCGTCTGATTCTCAAAATGAAATACGGCGGCGCAAAATATCTTTCGGAGTTTTTCGCAAGGTTCATGGCGAAAAAGTTTTTTACGCTTTCCGTCGGTTTCGATTTGGCAATTCCCGTTCCCATGACAAAATCCGCCAAGAAAAAACGCGGATACAATCAAGCGGAGTTGCTAACTGCGGAATTTTGTGATATAATCGAAGCTGATTTTCGCTTCGACCTTTTGGAAAAGGTGCGCGAAACTCCGCAGCAGGAAACGCTCGGCTTTAAACAGCGCCGTGAAAATCTTAAAGGCGCTTTTTCGGCAAAACGGGACGCCGCGCTCGAGGGAAAGCGGATTTTGCTGATTGACGACGTAAAAACCACCGGCGCGACAATCAATTTGTGCGCCAAAGCGCTTAAAAAAGCGGGCGCGGCATACGTATTCGCGCTGACTGCCGCAAGCTCCCGCGACATAGCGGCTACGGAAAGGGATTTGATATGAACAACAAAAAGCAGCTTAAACAATTGGAAAAAATAGCGGCTAAGGTCGAGGCTCTTGCCGACCGATTCGCCGCCAAGACGGACGCGCAGCTCAAGGAAACGACGCCTGAGCTCAAAGCCCGATTTGAAAAGGGAGAGGATTTAGAAGCGCTGCTGCCTGAGGCGTTTGCCGCAGTCAGGGAAGCGGCAAAGCGCGTACTAAATATGTATCACTTTCACGTGCAGGTTTTGGGCGGCGTCGCCCTGCATCAGGGGCGAATCTGCCAGATGAGCACGGGCGAAGGAAAAACGCTGGTTTCCACCATGCCGGCTTATCTCAACGCTCTTACGGGGCGGGGCGTTCACATTGTCACCGTCAACGAATATCTTGCACGCAGAGACTCGGAGTGGATGGGAAAAATTTTCAAGTTTCTCGGTCTTTCCGTCGGCGTGATTTACAACAATATGTCTTTGAAGGACAAGCAAAAAGCTTATGCCTGCGACATAACCTACGGCACAAACAACGAATTCGGCTTCGACTACTTAAGGGACAACATGGCGGTTTCAAAGTCGCAGCTTGTTCAGCGCGGGCTCAACTTCGCCATAGTGGACGAGGTGGACAGCATTCTGATAGACGAGGCTCGCACTCCGCTCATCATAAGCGGCAGGAGCGGAAAATCTAACGAGATGTACATCACCGCCAACCGCTTTGTCAAGACGCTTACCTGCGGGGTGGAGAGGTCGGACGAGGGCAAGGGAAAGCTTGCTTCGCTTATGGGCGAGGGCTACTCCGAGGAGGATGAGGAAAAGTTCGACGCCATGAAAAACGAAAAGGACAAGGCTGTGCGCCTTACCGCGCGCGGCGTTGCCAAGGCGGAAAGGTTTTTCAAGGTGGACAATCTCGGCGACGTAGAAAGCACCGAGCTCAATCATTATATAAACCAGGCGCTCAAGGCGGTTTTCGTCATGAAGCGCGACGACGACTACATCGTGGACAAGGGCGAGGTCAAAATCGTTGACGAGTTTACGGGCAGAATCATGGAGGGCAGGCGTTACAATCAGGGGCTGCATCAGGCAATCGAGGCTAAGGAAAACGTCCGCATCCAGGAGGAAAACAAGACCCTCGCCACAATTACGTTCCAGAATTTGTTCCGTATGTACAAAAAGCTCAGCGGCATGACGGGTACGGCGAAGACGGAGGAGGCGGAGTTCAACGACATTTACAATCTCGACGTCGTGGAAATCCCCACCAACAAGCCCATGATAAGAAAGGACTACGACGACGTGCTGTATTCGACGCGCGAGGCAAAGCTGAGAAATCTCGTTGCGGACATTGTGGAAAGGCACAAATCCGGTCAGCCTATGCTTATCGGCACCATTTCCGTCGAAAAGAGCGAGGAGCTGTCCGCCATGCTCAAAAAGAAGGGTATTGCCCACAACGTGCTCAACGCCAAAAACAACGCGCGCGAAGCGGAAATCGTGGCGCAGGCGGGCAGGCTCAACGCAGTGACCATAGCCACGAATATGGCGGGGCGCGGCACGGACATACTTTTGGGCGGCAATCCGGAGTATCTTGCCAAGCAGGAAATGGAGCGCAACAATTATACTCACGAGCAAATCGAGACGGCGACGTCATTTGCCGACGGTGACGAGGAAACGGAAAGGCTCAAGGCCGTTTACCGCGCGCTTTTTGACAAATACAAGGCGGTGTGCGACGAGGAGAAGGAAAAGGTTATCAAAACGGGCGGACTGCACATAATAGGCACCGAGCGTCACGAAAGCCGCCGCATAGACAATCAGCTGCGGGGCAGAAGCGGACGTCAGGGAGATCCCGGCAGCAGCGTTTTCTTCCTTTCTACGGAGGACGACCTCGCAAGGGTGTTCGGCGGAGAAAGAATGCAGGCGGTCATGCAGTTTTTCAAGCTGGAGGAGGACGTGCCTATAGAAGCCAAAATCATAACAAAACAAATTGAGCGCGCCCAGAAAAGCATAGAGGGCATACATTACTCCCAGCGTAAGCACGTTTTGCAATATGACGAAATCAACAACAAACAGCGTCAGGTCATTTACGGCGACCGCAACAAGGTTTTGAACGGCGAGGACGTGCACGGGATGATTCTCGACATGGCTACGGGCTTTGCGCGAAAGGCGCTCGAAGACGCCTGCGGCGGCGTGGAAAACGCGCGTTATTGGAATCTCGACGCCGTCAACGGCATACTCAAAAACAAGTATCTGCCGCAGCTTGAGGATTTCGTGACGCGAGATATGGCTATTCGCGGCGCTAAGAGCGTGCTGGAGGAGCTGACAAAGGAAGTCAGAAATCTTATCGAGGAGCGTGCCGCCGAAGAGGACGAAAACGAGTTCAAGCAAATCGAGCGTTATGTCCTGCTCAAAATCATCGATGAAAAATGGATGGACCACATCGACGACCTCGAGGAGCTGCGCAAGGGAATAGGTCTCATGGTTTACGGCCAGCAGGACCCCGTCATGGTTTACAGAAAGCGCGCTACGGAAATGTTCGAGAAAATGGAGGAGGACATCGAGTTCACCACCATACGCTGTCTTTTGTTCGCAAAATTCAAAAAGGTTGAGGTCGAGGAGGTGCAGAACGCCGAGGAGCTCAATCCCAACCTTGTGCTCAACAAGCCGTGCCCGTGCGGAAGCGGTCTGAAATACAAAAACTGCTGCGGCAAGGAAAAGGCGGAGGAGCTCAAGAGGCAGTACCGCGAAAACAAGAAAAACAAACTAAACAACAAAGTCGAAAAATAAAAAATATCATACGAAAAGGGGTGATTTCAGTTGATTCAGGTAGAGGATTTGAAACAGACTTTGCGTGAAATAGCGACAAAATTGAAAGGGGTAGGTGAGTCCCTTTGACTTACCCAAGCAAAGGGCGGAGCTGGAGGAGCTAAAGCAGCTCCGGCAAAAGGAAGATTTCTGGAACGACGTGGCGACCGCGCAGAAGGTCAGCCGCCAGGCAAAGCATATCGAGGACAGGCTGAATTTTCTGGCGGGCCTTGAAAGAGACGTCGAAAACCTGAGCGAGCTGGTTGCGCTTACCGACGACCAGAACGACCTCATGGAGGTGGAAGCCGAGCTTAAATCGCTTGCCGAAAAGGCGGAGACTTTGCACATAGAGACGCTTTTGTCCGGCAAGTACGACGGCTACGACGCCATTCTTACGCTGCACGCGGGCGCGGGCGGCACCGAAGCGCAGGACTGGGTGAGCATGCTTTTCCGTATGTACACCCGTTATGCCGAGCGCAGAGGCTACAAAATCGAGGTCACCGACCGCCTTGACGGAGACGAGGCGGGGATAAAAAGCGTGACATTCAACGTATCGGGCGACAATGCTTACGGTTATCTCAAGGCGGAAAAGGGAGTTCACAGGCTTGTGCGCATTTCTCCTTTCGACGCAAACAAGCGCCGTCACACGAGCTTCGCGTCCTTGGAAGTCATGCCCGTCATCGACAACGACACGGACATAGTCATAGAGGACAAGGATTTGAAGGTGGACACCTACCGCAGCAGCGGCGCGGGCGGTCAGCACATAAACAAAACGGAAAGCGCGATAAGAATAACGCACCTTCCTACGGGGATAGTCGTTTCCTGTCAGACGCAGCGCAGCCAGATACAAAACCGCGAGCAGGCGATGCTTATGCTCAAAAGCAAGCTGGCGGAGCTTAGAGAGCGCGAACAGATGGAGGAGGCGCAGGCGCTTAAGGGCGACGTGAAAAAGATTGAGTGGGGCAGCCAGATCAGGTCTTATGTTTTTTGTCCCTACACGCTTGTCAAGGATCACAGGACGGGCTTTGAAAACTCCAACATAAACGACGTCATGGACGGCAACGTGCAGCCCTTTATCGAGGACTACCTGACGAAGGTGTACTGATATGCCGCAGGGGTTGAAAAAAGGCTTTGCCGTTCTCGGAATAGAGTCCTCCTGCGACGAAACGGCATGCGCGCTCGTTGAGGACGGCAGAAGGGTGCTGTCCAACGTCATCGATTCCCAAATAGAACTGCACAGGCTTTACGGCGGGGTGGTGCCCGAGCTTGCAGGCCGCAATCACGTCATGGCGATTGACAGAGCTGCAAAGCAGGCACTTGCCGACGCCGGCGCGGATTTTTCCGACGTGGACGCCGTTGCCGTGACATGCGGAGCGGGACTTGTGGGCTGCCTCCTTGTCGGCGTATCCTACGCCAAAGCGTTGGCATATTCTCTCGGCGTGCCGCTTGTTGCGGTGAACCATATAGAAGCGCACATGTGCGCCAATTATCTCGACACCGACGCGGAGCCGCCGTATCTTTGCGTTCTTGCAAGCGGCGGACACACTGCTGTCGTTCACGTTGCGGGCTACAACGAATATCGCGTGCTTTCCTCTACGGTGGATGACGCCATAGGCGAGGCCTTCGACAAGGTTGCGCGCACGCTCGGGCTGCCTTATCCGGGAGGACCTCAGCTTGACCGTCTGTCCGAGTCGGGCAAGCCTGTTTACAGACTGCCCTCTCCGCTTCTCAAAAACGGCAATCTGTCCTACAGCGGACTGAAAACCGCAGTAGTAAATCTTATGCACAACGCCGCGCAGCGCAACGAAGCTCTTGACGCCGCCGACCTTAGCGCGTCTTTTTCCCGCGCGGCGATTGACCCGCTGCTTTCGGTCGCGGAAAAGCATCTCAAAAGGCTGGGGCTCAAAACGCTTGCTTTGGCGGGCGGGGTTGCCGCAAATGGCTATCTTCGCGGCGAAGCGCAGAAGCTGAGTCAAAGAACTGGCATAAGAGTTTTGCTGCCGGAAAAAAAGTTGTGTACTGACAACGGCGCGATGGTTGCTTCGCAGGGGTATTTTCTGCTTGCGGAAAAGGGTGTCAACTGCGACCTTACGCTTAACGCGGCGCCAACCCTCAGGCTCAGGGGAGACAAGCCCTCGCGGCGCTGAACACGAAAGCTTTAATCGATATTTATTATGCGCGGACAAACATCCGCGTTTTTTATGCGCGTATAAGTAACGCGTCTTGTTGTCATTGTCGGCAGTGCACTTTTGTACAATTCAATTTTCGGCAATTCAAGCCGATGCCTTTATCGCGTATTTTGAATTTTGTGATATATATTGACGTATTTTATATTTTTCAAAAAATAAAATTTTAAAATATTGACAAATTTTTTTACTGAGTTAAACTATATAAAAGGGGAATTTAAAATGAAAAAAGCATTGTTTTTAGCTTTATCTTTTATTCTGATATTTTCAAGCTTGTTTTGTCTTTCGGCATGCGGCGGCAATAAAAAAGTCGAGGTATATTTGTTTGACACGGGTGAAAATCGGTCGTGGCTATATTCGGAAAAGGTCACCTTCAATCTGGGAGAAAAGAGCGGAGAGGACAAAAACATTTACGCTTATTTTCGGGAAAATGCGCGCAAGGTTAAAATAAAGGAAGAAAAGCTGCTTCGTGCGGAGTATTTCTTTCGTACGACCGTTTACGTTGACACGGATATTTTGGACAAAACCTTTGACGACCAAAGCTTAAACGCCTTTGTCGACGATACAAAGCGGCTTTTGGGCGCCGCGCCGCAGGAGGAGAAAGCAGACGTATTCACTCGCGCCGCTATCCGCGGGCTTAATCTGACGGGCAGAATTTTGAGCGACGCGCAGCAAGGCGTTCTGTATAGAAATTATTATTATCTGCCGCTGAAAGACAACGACGACAAATTTTCCTTGATGTCCAAGGTTGATGATGTGCGGGAATATTATCCCGAGCTCAGCGAAATCGAATATCTTATTTCTTTAAGCGAAAACCCTGTCGTAAAGAAAATTACTTTCGACTGCTTCGACGAAAAAAAGAGCGAAATAAAATCACCGCAAAGACCATACGTTTACAAATCAAACGATAAAAAATTTTATAGGGAAATGAGAAACGCGGAGACCGGTGACGGAGCTTTTTTCAATCCTGCAATTCATTTGAAAGCCTTTCTTTGGAAAACTACCTTGGGAGGTATTGAGCTGGAGTCGCGGTTGGGTTTAAATGAAAAACAGCTTTCTCTTGAGGAATATATTAATTACGTCGAAACGCATGTCGAATCGTCTTTCCGATGTGTGCTTAAGCTAAACTCTTATATGTTTAACGACTCTTTTGACACAAGCGGCCTGACGCAGGAGGAAAGAGAGTTGCTTGAAGAATTGAGAGTTTGTTTCGGACAAAGCGATTTTCTGGCGATAGGCGCAAAAATACTAATGTTTTTAGGGCTTGAAGGGCAGTTTCTGGTTATGAAAATCCCCGCTCTTAACAGTTATATGTATTCGCTCGAATGTATCTGGCAAGGACATAGGGGCGTTTTCGACAAACTCGAAAGGATAGAAAAATTCGGCGGAACGAAATTGATAGACGGAATAGTTCTTTCTTGACAAATATAAAAAACTAAGGAGATAGAAAATGTTATTAAAAACACAAAGGTCGTGGTCTGCTTTAATTTGGATTGTTGTAATTTTATCATTAATATTGTCTTTACCAATAAACTTAATGCGTAGCAAAAAAAGAATGAAAAATTTGTTTTATGCAATGAGTGCTTCGATGGTGCAACCTCGTATAGTTTGGCGGTAAAGAACGCCATTGTGGAAAAGTCTAATTGTATTTCGGTAGAGTTGACCGAAACATTCAGTAATAGCAGTGAATATGCAATGCTTTTACGTGAGCGAGACTTGTGCTACACTGGAGAAAATGTAACGCATGATCAAGCTGATGCTTTTTTAACTAAAGTAAGAGAAAAATGTAAAGATTTCTATAACGTGCAAACGCAAAAATTTTTACGCACGTCAGGTTTAGATGAATCTTTAATTAAACAATTTGATTATAGTCATTTTATAGAAATAGACAGAAACGTACTGAATAAAATGCCATCTCCCCAACATGTATTAAAAGAAATAGCCAAAAATAACTTGGTAAAGTCGATTTATGTTGAAGGAAAAGAGGATTTTAAAGTTGAACCGTACAATTGGTTTGGAACTTGGGAAAAAGAAACTCTCCCAACAATAAACGGAAGTTATGTGGGGAATGCATCAATGCTGGGCGACGGTGTAAAAGTGGGTATAGTTGAAAACCATGTATATGATGCATTAAGTGGGGCGCAAGGCGGGATTATTGTTCAAAGTGACTTGAAGAAAGATTTTCCAAATGTGAAAGTACACAGCAGACATATTGATAAATATGATTATACATTACGCCATCCTAACGATTATAAGGTGCCTATAGGTCCACACGCTTTAAAGGTTTCAAGAATATTGTGTAACATGACACCTAATGCTAAGTATTATACGTCTATGGTAGATAATTTGATTCCAAGCGAGTATTGGGTGGGTAATTTAATTGAATCGATAAATTACATGGTCGAAAATAATGTAAATGTAGTAAACTGCAGTTGGGGTACTTCAGTTAATCATTATTGTTGGAAGGAAAACTATTTTAATCAACTTTCGCTTGACAATTTAATTACTTTTGTATTTGCTGCGGGAAACGACAAAACAAAGGTAAGTTGCCCGAGTAGTGCTGCGAATGTAATTTGTGTAGGCGCAACCGATGCAACAGGTGAAAAAATAGCTGACTATTCAAACTTTGGAAGCGATATCCATTCTGGATGCAAACCAAATATCGTTGCCAACGGTGCCCCTCATTTACCTCAGGATAAAGATTCGTTTCATACTGATAAAGGAACAAGTTTAGCTGCGCCTATGGTTACTGGGGCAATAGCAATGCAAATGAGTTCAGAGGCAAAATTTAAACTTTATCCCGAAAAGTTGATGCCGTTGCTGGCAGCTTCTGCAAATGACAAGAAACTAGAGGGCTATTCTAAAAATCAGTTTGGGATGGATGCAAAATTCGGTTCGGGTATGCTTGATGTAAAAAAATTTCTTGATGAGCAAAATCAATGCGACGCTTTTTGGATTGACAAAACAGGAAATATAAATATTTCAAACCACCATTTTATTCCGGATTCATCAGACATAGGAAAAACACTTAAAATATGTTTGTATTGGATGTCTACCGATTCATTTGCGTGGTGGATGTATCAGGACGGCGAAACTCCAAACAGTAAACCCTCTCGTCTTTTACCGCTTCAATTGCGGGCGAAAGTTGGAAATAATTATGTCGGGGTTATAAATTCTGACGGATTGAAGTCGAATTATTTGATATTGTATGTTCCGATAAATTCACTTACGCCAGTAAGTATGGAGGTTGTCATGACTGACGCCGCAATGCAAAGCGATCAGATAACCAAGGGCGCGATAGGTTTTTGCTTGCAATGAGGACAGAGACGGCTTTAAGCCGTCTCTGTTTTATATTATGTATGCCTATGCACGAATTTTCTCGAATTTTATACAAAATGCGGGAGTTTTATAGTATTTGCTGCATAAAAATAAAATCGACTGAATAAGATATGAATAAACTTCATAATTTTTTACCGAAAAAACTTTTAAAACTCACCGCTGCGCTTGACAATCCGCTTAAATTCGAATATGATAATTATCGGTAGAAAAGGAACAGGTTTCCGAATATCGTAAAATCGAAATATGTTCCGGAGGAAGGAAAGATGAAATTTATCAAGAGAGAAGTTCTCAAGCAAAAGCCGGATTTTTCCAATCTGGTTTTCGGCAGAAACATTTCGGATTATATGCTCGAATGCGACTATGCGGACGGGAAATGGGGCGAATTGACAATCAAGCCTGTGGAGGATTTTTCACTCAGTCCCGCGACCATGATATTCCATTACGGTCAGGGCATTTTCGAGGGCTGCAAGTGCTTCAAAAACGAGAAAGGCGAAATCACGCTTTTCAGAATCCGCGACAACCTCAACCGCATGAACCGCAGCGCCGAGCGTATGAGCATGCCTCAGATTGACGTGGAAGAAGTGCTCGAGGGGCTAAAAGAGCTGGTAAAAATCGAAAAGGACTGGATTCCCGACAAGGAAGGACAATCTCTTTACATACGTCCCACGATGATTGCCACCGAGTCCAGCATAGGCGTCAAGACGTGCGGCAATTTCAAATTTTATATCATACTCAGCCCGGCGGCTGCTTATCTCACAGGCATAAACAATCTCGTTAAAATCAAGGTGGAGGACAAATACGTCCGCGCTTGCGTGGGCGGCACCGGCGAGGCAAAGTGCATAGGCAACTACGCCGGCAGCTTTCTTGCCATGAACATAGCCAAAGCCGAAGGCTACGCTCAGGTTTTGTGGCTTGACTCCATAGAGCGCAAATACATTGAAGAGGTCGGCACGATGAACGTCATGTTCGTCATAAACGGCGAAGTGGTCACACCCGCGCTGTCCGGAAGCATTCTGCCCGGCATCACGCGGGACAGCGCAATCAAGCTGCTGCGCGACGAGGGCTACACGGTAGTGGAAAAGCGTATCACCATAGACGAGGTGATAAAAGCCGCAAAGGACGGCAGTCTGACGGAAATGTTCGGCTGCGGCACCGCCGCGATAGTTTCGCCGGTAGGCACGCTCGGCTACAAGGGCGAGGATGTGGTCATCAACGGCAACAAGGTGGGCGAGGTGTCCAGACTGCTTTACGAAAAGATGATGGGTATCCAGCGCGGACGTATCGCCGACAAGTTCGGCTGGGTAGAGAAGGTTAATTGAATTCAAACCCGTAAATTTGAAATTTTAAACAAGGAGAAACAAAGATGGCAAAGGTTACTGTTGATTTCCAGAACTGCAAAGGCTGCGGTCTGTGCGTCGCCGCATGTCCCAAAAAGATACTGCGTCTGGGAAGCGTGAGCAACAACAAGGGATATTATGTCGTGGAGTGCACCGATCCGGAAGCCTGCGTAGGCTGCGCGGCTTGCGCCCACATGTGTCCCGACAGCATTTTGGAGGTGGAGAGATAATGAGCGAGAAAAAATTGATGAAGGGCAACGAAGCCATTGCCGAAGCCGCAATCAGAGGCGGCTGCAGATATTTCTTCGGCTATCCCATCACCCCGCAGAACGAAATTCCCGAATACATGAGCTGGAGAATCCGCGAGGTCGGCGGAGACTTCGTTCAGGCGGAAAGCGAAGTGGCGGCTATCAACATGGTTTACGGCGCGGCAGGTGCAGGCGCGAGAGCCATGACCAGCAGCTCCAGCCCCGGCATAAGCCTGAAGCAGGAGGGCATTTCCTACATAGCGTGCGCCGAGCTGCCCTGCGTCATCGTCAACATGGTGCGCAGCGGTCCCGGTCTCGGCGGAATACTTGCTTCGCAGTGCGACTATTTTCAGACGGTCAAGGGCGGCGGACACGGCGACTACAAGCTTTTGACTTACGCTCCCAGCACCGTTCAGGAGGCAGTCGACATTCTCTATTATGCCTTTGACAAGGCGGACGAATACCGCACGCCCGTCTGCATTCTGGGCGACGGTCTGCTCGGTCAGATTATGGAGCCGGTAACCTTCCCCGAAATGAAAGAAATGCCCGACCCCGCGACCAAATCGTGGGCTGTCACCGGCACGCATCACGGCAAGGACAGGACGCTTGCCAGCTCCATTTACATCGACCCCAATCTCGGAGAAGCGCAGAACAACCATTTGGTTGAAAAATTCAACAGAATCGCAGAAAGGGAAACCCAATGCGAGGAATTTATGTGCGACGACGCCGAAATCATCCTCACGGGATACGGCAGTGTGGGAAGAATCATCAAATCGGCAATTTACATGCTGAGAGAACGGGGAATCAAGGCAGGTCTTGTCAGACCTATTACGCTTATGCCTTTCCCTGTCAAGGTTTATGAAAAATACGCCGCGAAAGCGTCTGTCAAGCGTTTTCTCACCGTTGAGCTGAGCATGGGACAGTTTGTCGAAGACGTCAAGCTTTCCGTTATGGGCAAAAAACCCGTCGACCTGTTCACCAGATGCGGCGGCAACATCATGACGCCGGAAGACGTTGTGGAAAAGGTTATGGAGGTGAAATAATATGGCGACGACAGTTTACAAAAAGTCTGCAATGCTGACAGACAAACCCATGCACTATTGTCCCGGCTGCGCGCACGGTCTTGTTCACAAGCTGGTTGCCGAAGCCACCGAGGAGCTTGGACTTATGGACAACCTCATCGGTGTTGCCAGCGTCGGATGCTCGGTGTTTTCCTATGACTATTTCAACTGCGACATGGAGCAGGCGGCGCACGGCAGAGCTCCGGCTGTTGCTACGGGCATCAAGAGAGTTCATCCCGAAAAAGCAGTTTTCACTTATCAGGGCGACGGCGACCTTGCAAGCATAGGCATGGCGGAAATCGTCCACGCGGCGACGCGCGGCGAAAACATTACGGTTATCTTCATCAACAACGCCATTTACGGCATGACCGGCGGTCAGATGGCGCCTACCACGCTCGTGGGACAAAAGGCGACCACCTGCATATACGGCAGAGACCCCAAAATCAACGGCAATCCCATAAACGTATGCGAGCTGCTTTCCTCCCTGACGGGTCCCGCATATCTCGAGCGCGTTATGGTGACCGACGTCGCAAACGTGATGAAAGCTAAAAAAGCCATCAAAAAAGCGTTTGAATATCAGATGCAGAAAAAGGGCTTCACCCTTATCGAAGTGCTGTCTACCTGCCCTACAAACTGGGGTCTCAGCCCCGTCGACGCGATGAGCTTCGTCAAAGAAAAAATGCAGGCAAAGTATCCTTTGGGAGTTTATAAAGATATCGAAAAGGAGACGAAGTAATGGAAAATAAAATAATAATGGCCGGCTTCGGCGGACAGGGCGTTTTGAGTATCGGAAAGTTCCTCGCTTATGCCGGTATGGAAGAAAATCTCGAGGTTACGTGGATGCCTTCCTACGGTCCCGAAATGCGCGGCGGCACTGCCAACTGCAGCGTCGTCATGAGCGACCGTCCCGTCGGCTCTCCCGTTATCGCTACGGCAGACTGCTTGATAGTCATGAACAAGCCCTCCGTCGCCAAGTTTATCGGCATGGTAAAAAAAGACGGCGTTGTGCTGGTCAACAGCTCGCTCATAGAGGACAAAATCGAGCGCACCGACGTTAAGGCGTATTACATACCCGCAAACGAGCTTGCACACAATGCGGGCAGCGACCGCTCCGCAAACGTAACCATGTTCGGAGCTTATGTTGCGGCGACTAAGGCTATTGCGAAAGAATCCGCGCTCAAGGTCATCAACAAGCAGTTCGGCAAAAAGCCCGCCGTGCTCGAGTCTGCGCTCAAAGCCTTTGAAGCAGGCTTCCAAGCCGCCTCGAAATAAAATACAATTTTTAGCTGAACAGGCTATTGGCAATTCACCCCGAAGTTTTTTCGGGGTGAATTGAAGATGAGGAAAAAATGGACTACAAAAACAAGGTTATCACGGTCGAACAGGCGCTCGGCATGGTCAAATCCGGGATGAGGATTGCGTTGGGCGACGCGACGGTCGAGCCGCAGGCTTTTCTCGAAAACATACACACCATTGCCGACAGAGTCAGAGACGTTGAGCTGACCAACTGTCTGGGGCTCAGAAGCTATCCCTTCATGGAGGATGCCAAATACCACGACAGCTTTATATTGCGCTCGCTGTTTTATTCCAAGCCGACGCGCGAAGCGGAAAAGTATCTTCGGGTGTCTTATGCGCCGTGTCATCTTAGGCACACGGCGCGTGCAATTCTCGCGCCGGGCAAGCCTGATTTCTTTATAACTACCTGTACGCCTCCCGACGAAAACGGAAATATGAGTATCGGCATGTCCAATATTTATTCGTCCGACGTGTACAAGCACGCCAAAAAGGTCATTGTGGAGATAAACGACAAAATGCCCTTTACCTACGGCGACAACCTGATCAACGTCAAGGACGTTGACTACATAATTCCCGTTTCCTTTCCTCTGCCGCAGGACGTTCCGCCGGCTCCCAACGAAAAGGATCGTATGATTGCGGGGCATATCGCGGAGTACCTCAAGGACGGCGACTGCGTACAGATAGGTATCGGCGGTATACCCAATTCCGTTACGGAGTTTCTCGCGGAGAAAAAGGATTTGGGCATTCACACGGAGCTGTTGGGAGACGGTCTTGCCAGACTTGCAATGCGCGGCGTGGTAAACGGTAGCAAAAAGCAGTTTATGAAAGGCAAAATAGTCACGAGTATCGTTATGGGAACGGACGTCGTTTACGACTTCGTGAACAAAAACCCCGATGTTTACGTCATGAGCTGCTCTAAATGCAACGATCCTTACACCGTGCGCAAAAACAGAAATCAGGTGTCCATAAACACAACCCTCGAGGTTGACCTTACCGGTCAGGCGTGCAGCGAGGCAATAGGCTCCAGACAGTTTTCCGGCACGGGCGGACAGGCGGACACCACTATAGGCACTCAGATGTCTAAGGGGGGAAGAAGCTTTCTTGCGCTTTATTCCACGGCAAAGGTGCTCAACAAGCAGACGGGAGAAAGAGAGGAAATAAGCAAAATCGTGCCGCAGCTCAAGCCGGGCGCGACGGTTTCGCTTCAGCGCAACGACGTCATGTACATCGTCACCGAGTACGGAGCGGTAAACCTTATGGGCTT
>URVX01000003.1 GCA_900551395.1 uncultured Subdoligranulum sp.
CGTTCTTGCTCAAATAAAAAAGGACGATTTCCGCGTCATTTCCTCCTCACCCGCAGATCAACGCGCCGTCAGAGCCTTTAAAAATTTGTTCGCGTGAGCGAATTTCTTTTTAACGAACCGTTTTCCGGATTTGCGGCAAAGGAGGATTAAATGGACAAATACACAGACAACAGCCTCGTCGAGCCTATGGACGCGATTATTCTGCTCAACGACAACTATTCCCGAGCGGGGCTTAAAAAGGGTTATATCGGAGTGGTCGTAGACAATCTCATAAAAAGCCAAAATATAATTCTTGTAGATTTTTTCAATCCTATGGACGGCAAGGATATCGCCGTTCTTGCTCAAATAAAAAAGGACGATTTCCGCGTCATTTCCTCCTCACCCGCAGATCAACGCGCCGTCAGAGCCTATAAAAATTTGTTCGCGTGAGCAGGTTCGGGGAGAAAGATTTTATTATTAGACACATACGTGAAAAAATATGCTAAAATAGATTAAGGAGCAAAAAATGAAAGAAAAAAAGACGGTAGCCGCATTCATGTACGACTTCGACAACACTCTTTCCACAAAGGATATGCAGGAATATGCATTTATCCCCAGCATAAACATGGACGCCAAGGATTTTTGGGCGGAGTCCAACATGTATGCGAGAAAATACAACATGGATTCCATTCTCGCCGCCATGTATCTAATGACCGTCAAATCGCGCGGCACGGCAAACGCTTCGCGGGCAAACCTCATAGAACAGGGAAAGACGGTTGAGTTTCACAAGGGGGTTGACAGCTGGTTCGACAGAATAAACGAATTCGGTCGCGCAAACGGCGTCGAGGTGCAGCATTACATAATCAGCAGCGGCATAAAGCCGATTATCGAAGGCACGAGCATAGCAAAGCATTTCAAGCAGATTTTCGCCTGCGATTTCGTTTACGACAGCGCGGGTATGCCCGAATGGCCTGCAATTGCCGTCAACTACACCAGCAAGCTGCAATTTCTTTACAGGATAAACAAGGGTATATGGGAAATATGGGACAACAAAAGGCTCAACGCGCACATGGACGACGAGGACAGACCGGTGCCCTTTTCCAACATGATTTACGTAGGCGACGGCTTGACCGACGTGCCCTGCATGAAGCTTACCAGACAGAACGGAGGCTACTCCATAGGAGTTTACGACCCGAGCAAGGAGGGCAACCGCAAAGGCAACAGCTACCTAATGACTGACGACAGAGTCAATTTTTACGTCAAAGCCGATTATTCCGAAGGCAGCGAGCTGGAGGAGATAGCAAAAATGATTCTGCTCAAAATCAGGACGGAAAGCATACTTGAAAGCATAACGGAAAAGCACGCCCGAAGCGTTTCGGGACAATAAAATCAGGGACGGCGACTGCCGTCCCTGTTTTATAGTCGTCTAATTGTTTCCACGCTCAAAGTCCCAGCTCCTGCCTTGCCCCTTCGAGATGCTCGGTCATTGCGTCAAAGCCCATCTGATAAGCCTTCAACGCCTCGCTCGGCTTGTAATAAACAATTTCGCAGCCCTTTTCCATAGGAACGGTATAATCCGCCTCGCAGAAGCAGCCGCGTCGGCAGCTTTCCCAATCCATAAGGTCGAATGCTCTGGACAGCATCATAACCATATTTTTGGGATGCATGACTCCGGGGTCGGTGGAGGTGTTTATCGCAAGCGTTTTGTCCATACCCTTTTCTTTAAGAATATTGACGGGTATTCGTTCCTTTACGCCGCCGTCAACAAGCAGCATATCGTCCTTTTTCACCGCCGCGAACAGACCGGGTATGGAGATGCTGGCACGGATTGCGTCAAGCAGCGATCCCTTGTCCAAATAAACCGTTTTGCCGCTGACGATATCCACTGCGGTGGCAACAAAGGGTATTTTGCAGTCCTCTATTAAAATATCGCCGCAAAGCCCCTTGAGATACCGTATGATTTTGTCGCCGCTCATAAGACCGAGATTGCGAAGCGCTTTGGGATAAAAATCCATAAGCTTGCCCCTCTTGAGGTCGTTCAGTTCCTTTTTGAGAGTTTCTATCGACACGCCGGCGGCATACAAACCTCCTACGACCGCCCCCATGGAACAGCCGCTTATCATATCGATTTTTATTTGGTTTTTTTCCAGCACCTCAAGCGCGCCGACATGACAAATTCCTTTGAATGCCCCGCCCGCAAGCGCAACGCCTAATTTCATGATTTTTTCTCCTTTGATTACACTGATTTTAATACAAACGAGCGCTTAAGTAAACAACTTTTACAGCTTAAAAGCATTTTTGCGACGTTAAAAGGCTCCCTATTAAAAAAACTTATCGAGAAAATCATCGCATTGAAAAAATTTCAAGAACAAAAGTTCTCAAATAAAAAATAAACTCGCTTTTATTCTAAAATAATTCTCGATATGAGAAGCAACGGAATGAAAACAAAATTCAGCGAATCGCTGCGCAGTCTGATGACGCAGTACGGTTACAATCAGACCTATGTAGCGCAGAAAATCGGAGTATCTCAACGCGCTATCTCAAAGTGGCTAAACAACCAGAGCGAGCCTACAGCCACCAACATTTACAATCTGGCTAAATTTTTCGAAGTTACGTCGGACTTTCTGCTGGGACTTGCGGCAATCTGAAAACGGCTCGGACTCCTAAAGCGTTCCCTTTGCGGAACGCGCGAATCCAAGCCGTATTATTTGGCTTTTCAGGACTGTGCCGCAAGCTTTTCGTTTTTGGACGAAAGATTCTGCACCAGTCTGTTTAAAGCCGCGTTCAGCTTTCTCTGTTGTTCTACGGTGCGCGGGTGCTTCAAATCCTCGTCGTCGAGCAGACGGGCGAGCTTTCTTGCCATGTCCCCGTCGAGACCGCTGCGCGTGAGAAATTCGATTTTGTTTACCGCCCTGTCTATCTTGTCGTTTCTGATTTCATCGGGCAGCGCCGCGTCGAGAAAAAAATCCTTTCCGTAATAAAAATCAAGCAGCTTGCAGAAATTGAAAAATACTTTCTGCGCCTTTGCCTTGTTGCCCTTTCGGATAAAACGCACTCCGACAGCCAGCAGCACGAAAAGCACGCAAAGACCTACGGGCGCCAGAGTAAGCAGAAGATTTCCGCCGTAAAAAATATTCAATCCGGCAAAAGCAAGCAAAAGCGCCAGCACGACGATATTTAAGACAAACAGCGGCAAACGCTGCTTTTTCGGCGAAAACCTCAAAAACTCCGACGGATAGCAGTCCACGCTCTTTTTGTACGATTCGAATTGAGCGTAGTATTCGTTGGGCACTGGAGACGCTTCATTGAAGCCGTCTCTTTTTTTCGTCGGCTTTTTCAGTCTGCGCGCGCACCTGGCGGTACGTTTGTTGAGGGAGGCGTACACGCTGCGCGAATTGATTGCGAAAAACAGCAAAATCAGCGCAAGTCCGACTCCGAGCGCTAAGGGCGCGTATTTGGCGATAACGTCGAAATTTTCCAAATTGTAATTCATAAACAAAACTCCTTGACTTTTCTACAAGGAGTTTTTCCAACCGTTAAGGATTTATACAATTTTAATCAATTTGTTGTCGTCTATGGAAAGCACGTATGTCTCTACGGGCAGACCGAGTATTTTGTTGACCGCCAGTCCGTAAGCCTTGAGCTGAAGCGCATAATTGTCTTTTATCAGGTCGGGTCTTTTGGTAAATTTGAAATCCACCACCACAGCACTGTTTTCCTTGAGTATCAGCATATCCGCAACGCCCTGAAGAATTGTCTGCTCGGGCGAGTCGTTAAGCCCCAGCTCCTTGAAGGAAGCTTTTGCCAGAAAAGGCAGCTCGTGAAAAATTTTGCCGCCGGACACAAGCTTCTTTAGGACGGGGTTTGCCAGGCAGTCGGTTATTTTTTTTAGGTCTATTTCCTTTGCTACTCTTTCCTCTATCAGTCCGTCGGACACGCATTTTGCCAACGTCTGCCGCGCGGTTTGAAGGTCGGACGCGGAAAAATCCGACTTTTCCAGCAGCTTGTGATAAGCGGTTCCAAGCTCCGTCCGGCTGACGCCCGCGGCGTCCTCCAGCGTGGAAACAAATATGTCGGCGGACAAATCGGAGGAAAACACGGGTGAGTTCATTTTGTCAAGACCGCTTGCGGTAACCTTTGTTCCAAGCCTCGTCGCGTCTGAGAACGGATAGGAAAAATCCTCCGCCCATTCAAGCCGTTTCCCGTCGGCAGCGCAGTTTTCGTCTTGTTCGGCGGGTTGTACGTTCTCTGAGGTCACCACGTTGAGCCGCACAGCCCCTATCACGCGCGTGCCGCACATATCCAAAGTCCCGCAAGCTGAAGTTAAGCTGTTCATGATCCAGGAAAAAGCGTTTGTCGCCGCGCACGGTCTGAACGCGTCGTTGCAGAAAAGGTACTCCCTGCCCGCGCCCAAAATGAAAAGATGATTTTTCGCCCGCGTCAATGCCACGTAAAGCAGCCGCAGCTCCTCTTCCGTCTGCTTTCTGCGGTTGACGAGACAGTTAGCCGCGTGAGCAACGTCGGGGAAAATTTCCTTTCGTGCAAAATCGTAGCAATCCAGCGCAATTCCCAGCTCCGTTCCCGCCGAAACCGCGGGATAGTCCAACACAAAATCCGATTCCAGGCAGGGCAGTATGACGACGGGGAACTCAAGCCCTTTGCTTGCGTGCATACTCATGATTCTCACCGCGTCGCCTCCCTCGCCCGCCGCGCTTTCCCTTGCAAGCCCGCTTTTGTCGAAGTTCTTTAAAAAGTCGCAAAGCATGCCGTCGGAAATTCGGGCGCGCTTAACAAACCGGTTGAGTCTGCTTCGCCTTACGCTTCCGTTTGGCAAACCGAGAACAAACATATCGTAGCCTGTGGAATAAGCCAGCTCGGCAATCAGCCTGTCGGCTTTGACGCATTTTGCCAGAAAGCCGTATTTTTCGCGCAGCGCGTTGAAGCGCGCCAGCTTGTCCGACAAATCGTCCTTGTATTTCGCGCAATATTCCTCAGTGCGCGCGGCAAGAAAGCCCTGACTTGTTTTTTCCGCCACGACGGCAAGCTCCTGCGCGGTCAAACCGCCGAACCAACCGAGCAGCGCGCCCGCAAACGGAATATCCTCCAGCGGATTGTCAAGCGCGCGGAGAAAATTGAGGATATCCTTTATTTCCTTGCCCAACGCGTCGTTTTTGAGCGACGCGGTTACGGGTATGCCGCAGTTTGACAGGACGTCGCACATCGTCTGAGCCTTGTCGGTCAGACTTCTCATAAGCACCACCACGTCCCCGTAGCCTATTTTTTTGCCGGAGGAGGTTTCCTTTCCCACCACGTCTTTTATATGCGCGGCGACCATGCGCGCCTGAGCGTGACAGACTCCGTCCTTCTGCTCCGCGTCGCGCAAGCCGAACAAACCCTCCGCTTTGAGTCTGGCTTTCTTTTCCAATGCGAAGCAGTCTACGTTTACGGGACAAATGCCGTCAATGCACTCGCTTCCCTCTCCGCAGAACATGCCGGTCGCGGCGTAATCCGTCTTTCCGAAATCCCGCGTCATGACGCCCGAAAAAACCGAATTGACAAAATCCAGAATTGCGGCGTGGGAACGGAAATTGTCGTTCATGTACACCACGTCGCCCTCGCCCTCCGAAAGAAAACGCTCCGTTTTGTCTGCGAAAATCTGAGGATCGCATTGTCTGAAGCCGTAAATGCTCTGCTTTATATCGCCCACGACAAACAGATTGTTTCGGCGGCGCAGTCTTTCCACTATGGCGTTCTGCACCCCGTTTACGTCCTGAAACTCGTCTACGAAAATCATATCGTATTTGCCGCAAAGCTCCTCTCTCGCCTGCTCGTTGTCAAGCAATCTGAGCGTCAGATGCTCGAGGTCGTTGTAATCCAGCAGATTTTTTTCCCGTTTGAGCCTGAAAAACTCGCTGTCCAGCTTTTTTAGAAGCTCGGCAAGCTTTTCTGCGTAAACGAGATTGTCGCGGCAGCGCGCAAGCAGCGTCTCCGCGCTTTCGCCGCCGAATTTTTCCGTCTGTGTCGAAATGAACCGCTTGAGCCTATCCGTCGTCTTTTCAAGTCTGAACAGCACGTCGGGAAACGCGTCCAGCTCCGACCTTATTTTTTTAGAAAAAACGGGAAGCTCCGCCTCCGCAAGTCTTTTTAAGTGCGCGCAAAAGCCCTCGCATTCGGGCATACGGACACAGGACGCCAGAGTCTGCGCGTAACGCGCCGCAGCTTCCGCCCCGCACGCATGCGCCTGATGCGCAAGCGTTTCCAGCGCCTGCTCAAATGCGCAAGCCCCGCTTTTAAGCTCGGCGTCAAGCGTTGCGAAAAACGGATTTTCATGCTCGCCCGACAGATAAAATTTCTTTTTTTCTTCAAACCACGCGTCGAAATCAGGTCTGCATACGTAAAAGTCGTAAAGGCGGAAAACCACCTGCTTGAAGGACGTCTGCTCGCTTTTTTTCCCGAGCATTTCGACCAACGCCGCAAAAATGTCGTCTTCAAGCGCAAGCTCGCTCTCCGCAACTCTGTCGAATGCCTCTTTTTTCAGCTCCTCCGCAACGCCCTCCTCCGCAACGGAAAAGTTGGGATCTATTCCGAGCACGTAAAAATAACCTCTCAAAGCCTCCGCGCAAAAGGAATGCAGCGTCGAAATATCAGCCGTATCCAGCTTTTGCGCCTGTTCCGCCAAAAAGACGTCGTTTAAACAATCGGACAGGCTTTCCTTCAGCCTTTCCTTCATTTCCGCAGCAGCAAGCTTGGTGAAGGTCACGACAAGAAGACGGTCGACGCTTGTCCTTTTGTCTTTCAAAAGCCTGAAAATTCTTTCCACCAGAACGGTGGTCTTGCCCGTACCCGCAGACGCGGAGACGACTGTGTTTCTTTCCTTAGAAATATCCAGCGCGCGAAGCTGGTTTTGCGTAAAGCTTTTGTTCATGAATTTTTCTCCCCGCCCGCGTCTTCCAGAGTTTCGGCAGTCACCGACGCAGTCACGCACCTGCTTTGCCTGCCCGACAAATCGTTGAAATCGCATATTTCCGCAAACTCGCAATAGTCGCAGGCGTCCTCGTAAGGCGACTGGCTGGCGTTTCCCTGCGCCATCTCCCTTCCCGCCTGCTCTATCATGCGCCACGCGTAGTTTACGTAAGCGTCAAGCTGCGCTCTGGTAAGCGCCACTCTGTTCTGTCTGTTGAGCGTGCCGTTTTTGTTGACACGTATATGCAGTCTCTCGCTTCTGCCGTTTTGTTTAAAAGTCGTGTCGAGTCGGCAAATCGTGTCGACGTCGTCCACAACGCGCCCTCCGAACTCCCTGAATTCGCTTCTTACAAAGTCGTTGTTCAATTTTTTGTAAAAAAATCCTGCGGGCTCCAGCCCCAGCGCGTCCCGCACGACTTTAAGATATACGGGCAGCTGAAGCTTGACTCCCGCGTAAAGGTCTTTTTCTCTGAACACCGATTGCCCCCGCTTGTAATCGATTATTATAAATTCCTTTCCGCACCTGTCTATGCGGTCTATTTTTCCCCTGAAGCGTATGCCCGCTCCCTCTCCGACCTGAACGGAAGGAGCAGGAAAAGCGGCGTGCGGACCGAACTCCGCCTCGCACTCCACAGGGAAAAATTCGCTGTTTTCGAGCTGTTCCTTTATTTCGCGGGCAATTTTTACCGTTTCCTCCTTGAGACGGCTCAGATTGTGTCTCGACAGCCTGTCCCGCTGAACAGCCTTGTATCTGTCGCCGTCGGTAACTGCGTCGAAAATTTTCCGCATGACGTTTTCGTCCGCTTTTTCCACTCCGTGCGCTATGATGAAACGGACGAATTTTTCCAGACAGTCATGCACTATGCTGCCCAAATCCGTGGGTTTAAGCCGCGCCACGTCCCGTTCCTTCAGCATTAGCCCGCCCTTTGAGAGAAAATGCCTGAACGGACACTTGTAAAACTCCTCTATGCGCGTGACGCTTGCCGCTCCAGACCTGAAAAACAATTCTTTTCCGTTTTCAAGCCTTATTTCGGGAGTATACGCGCACAAATATTTTTCAAGCTCGCAGCCAAGCGCTTCGTCCGCGCTTTCCGCCCGCAGATTTTGTCCCTCCGCCCTCGCCTCCAGAGCGCGGTAAACCGCCCAGCGCTTGGAATGAACGCCGAAATCGGGATTTTGCTCCGCCTCGATCTCGCTTCCGTCCGGTCTGACGTGCGCCTTTTTGAGCGCCCTCACAAAGGAGGACGGCTTGAGTCCGCTTCCGTCCGAATCCACGCTGCGAAACGAAACATAAAGTCTGTCCTCCGGCTCGAGCAGAAGCATGGCAAGCGCGAAACAGTCGTTTCTGTTGAGCGTGGCGACGTCCGGAGTCACCCGAAGACCGTTTTTCACGAGCTTTTTTAGATTGTCGTCGTTTAAGAGCGCGGAGTCGCTTCTCAAAAGCGGCAGCTTTCCCTCGTTGGCGCCTACAACGGCAAGCGTGCGTATATCGTGCCTTAAGGATTTGTCGAGATTGGCTATTTCGACACAGTCGGCGTAAAGCGGCAGTATGCTTACGTTGACGTCGCCTGCCGCAGCCGAAAAGAAGCCGAGAAACTTTTCGACGTCCACATAAAGACCGCCCGCCGTCTGCCCCAGCTCGTCAAGCACGGCGTCCAGCTTTTCTCCAGCCTGCAGCGAAAATCTGGCGTAATAGTCCGGCGCCCGGCTTTCAAGCTTTTTTGCCAGCGCTTCAAGCTGCACGTACAAATCGTTTCGACGCAAAAAGTCCCTGACGATGTCAACGTATACGGATACCGCAGCCCTGTCCGGCACATCCGTTTCGGCAAGACGGCACAGCCTTTGCCTTACGCGCTCGGCTGCCTCACGAGTTTCCTCAGGCTCGTCGTCACCCAAATCGAACCGCGAAAAATCGTATCCGAAGTTGTATTTGAGACAAAAATTTTCAAACAGGAACACATCTTTTTCGTCTGCGCCGAAAAAATAATTTTTAACTACCGGCAGCACGGAATCCAGCTTCATGTCGGCGCGCTTCATTCTGAAAAAATCGCAAACGAAACGGAACAACGAATGACTGTCGAGACTGTATTTTTCATCGAGATAGTACGGTATGTCAAACAAAGAAAAATATCTTCGGATTGCGTCGCGGTATTCATCCACGTCGCAGACAACCGTTTTTATGTCGCGATATCTTCCGCCCTGCCTCACGTAACCGTCGATGTAAGCCGCGAGATAAAAAATTTCTTCCTCCGCGTCCGACGCGTTTACCAGCGTAAACTGTTCGCGCGTGCACACTGACGGCGCTTGCCGCGAACCGAAAAGCAAGGCTCTTTCCCGCGCCACAAGGCACGGACTGCCCTCCTCACGCCTGCTTATCTCCTTGAAACCGACCGTTTTTGACGCAACGCGGTTGAGGGACGCGAAAAATTCGTTGGAATACATATATCCCTTTCCCACTGCGCACGCCGCGTATACTCCTCGCGAAAAACGAACCAGATTTTCCAAAATCGCTTCTTCCTGAACGCTCAGTCCTTCGAAATCGTATATGTAATAAGAGCTTCTTTTTATCTGCTCCGAGCTGCCGATAGCGTCAAGCAGCGTTTCCAGCTTGTCGGCGGAGTCGAGATACCTGTTTTCCACCGACGCCTGAAAAGCCGAATAAATCAACGCGATATCCTTCAGCTTGAGCATAAGCGCCTTGTCGGAGCAAGCGGAAAGCAATTCCTCCGGCTTTATTCTGTTGTACTTCAACAGACTGACAACGTCGTAAATTTTGCGTGCGAAGCCCTCCGTGTTTCCCGACTGAGAAAAACAAACCAGCTTGTCGGCGTTCTGTTCTATGACCTTCATCATTTCCAGCACCGCCATCTGACCGCTGAGCGGCTTCAAGGTCTGCGGCGCGACAAGGCTTGCGTACCGGCTGAAGGTAAACACATGTATGTTGAAGCTTCCCCCGACGGCGTCTAAAAGACTGCGCTCGGCGGCAAGCGAGGCTCTGTCCGGCACAAGCACGATGTGCGGGCTGTCAATATCCCTTCTATCCACCGCCTTGAGCAGCTCCTCTATGCAGTTTTTCGCCGCCTTTAAGGTATTCGTCTTATAAATAACGAAATTCATGAAATAATTATAGAACGCTATTTACCCGATGTCAATTGACTTTTTTTTTATTTAATGATATTATTTGTTAAATGCGCATTTTTGCGCGTCAATCGGAGAAAAAATGAAAAAATTCCTTTCACTGACAGTTTTGCTGATAATGGCTTGCTTTGCTTTGGTCGGATGCGGCTCAAGCGTCGTCGTTCCCGAAGTAAAGCTCCGCTGGTCGGGCTCATCGACCGAAACTCTGACCTACGACGTGCGGCTTGCAAGCGACTATGAACTGACCTATACTAACTATTACAGCCGTGCCAAAAACAGCGACGGAGAATATGTTTATACGTCAAATCTCGACCAGGTCGCCCCCTCCAAGGTAGAAAACGGCGTTTATTCCTCAACGATAACTCCCGTTGACGGCAGACAGGGCTACTACAGTCTCAAAACCGAGCTTTCGTTCACAGAGTTCTATGACGACGCGGCGTTTATAAAGGCGGGCATTTCAGATTTGACGGAGGTCAAGCGCAATTTGACCGTAATGTCGGAAAGCGAAGCCGAAAAAGCCGGTGCAGACGGAGTATATTCTCCGATAATAGAAAAAACCGAAAACGGCATATTCAGAGTAAACGTCAGCGTAAGCACTCAAGCTGTTTTCAACGGAACAAATCTGCTGCCCGACTCGAGCAGCCGCAGCGTCAGAAGCGTTTATGTCGGCAAAGCCGACTGCTCGCTAAACAGCTTCGACACCGACGTTTCATACGACTATTCCGCCAAAAGACCGGTAGTCACGGTGCAAAGCTCTCTTTCGGAGGAAGCAATTTCCTTCAGGCTGAAAAAAACCGACACGGTCAAGACCTATGACAACGAGCTGCTCTTTTTGCTTTTGAGATGCTTCGACAAGGACGCTCTGGTTTCAAACTCCAGCACCTCTGTCAATCTCGTGGAGGGCAGCTTCGCAAAAGAACCCACTACAGTCACCGTCTACACGTCGCAGAATCTTTCAAAGCTTGAGGACTTCAAGGTCGGAGCTGTCTGGGCGGGAGACTATGACTCGTCAAAGGATACTGCCGAGCAGAAAGACAAGTTCAACGACAAAAACGAGCTTTGCCGCTATCTCAACGACGGCGAAAATTTCACCGATCTTGACGGCAACCCGATAAATGTAGTCGGTCGCAATGTTTACATGCTGTACATCGCACCCGTTTCCGGCTTGAATATCATGACCGTTTTCGACAATCAGGAAAGCCTGAACATCGGTCGTAAGCAAAGATTGCTGCGCGCACAGCAGGGCTATCTGGTTTTCGACCTTAACGAATCGGGAAGAAGCTCGCTCGACATCTGAAGCTGAGACATACGCGAGCTTTTTGCCGAGTCACAAAAAATCAAATTAAAAAGGACGGCTTCGGGTGTCGAAGTCGTCCTTTTTGACAAAAGCATATTTTCCTTATCCGACAGCGCGGAACATATCGATGTTTCCGCCTGTTTTCCTTGTTGTTTATAATTTTGCGGAAGGCTGTTTAAAAGAAATTTCTTATTTGAAAACTGTATTTTTCAGGCTCATCGCCGAATAGCTCACGCGCTCACGGTATTTTACGCCTAAGCGAGTTTATGTCTGAAGCGCAAGCTCAGAGCCCAAGCCGATAATCGCAAGTATAAAGACGTAATAAAGAAAGAACAGCGCGAACAAGCCCGAAAGCACGATAAGAACGAGCAGATTGAGAAAAATTTTCAAAGCCGTCCCCAGCCTTTCGCAATGCACCAGAGCGTTGCAGGCGAAAAAGCCCGCCAAAGCGAACAGCAAGCCAACCAGTCCCCCTATCGCCGCCGCCAATCCGCTCGTTTCGGCAGCGCTCACGCCAAGCGCCGCGCCGAAAGCCAGAAACAGCAACGGCCCGAAAATAAAGATATATTCGTACCATCTGATGTGCCTGAACACCTCTATAGTTACGTCTCCCTCAATCAGATTCATGCCCGTCATAAAGCTGCCTACTATCCGAAACTGAAGGAATTCTCCGTCCGAAAGGTTGATTCTGTACGTAGAACCGTCTATTTTCGCGGCCGGTGTGCCGTTCACCTCAACCTTTATTTTTCTGTCGAATCTGCCGCAGGTTATTTTGTACTCCCTGCCGTGCAACATTTTTATCGCTGTCACAAAACGCCTCTTTTCTTATTTTACATCACCCGCAGCCGACTTGTCAACCCCGTCCGCGTCCAGATTCAATTTTTGCCGTTTTTCATTTTGCGGCAGAACAACGGAATCGCGGCGGCAAAGCATAAAACTGCGTAGCCCAGCACAACCGCGACGTTCAACGCCGCGTCGGCTCCCGAATATACGGTTCTCGCCAAATCCACCGCATGCGCAAAGGGAAAAATATGCGCTATCGTTTCCATAGCCCTTCCCGTCAAAGAGAGGTCGAACCACATTCCCGAAAACAACGCCGAAAAATTGACAAGAGCCCCGCCGCAAATTCCGCCCACCTGTCTGTCGGTGAACAGAACTCCGCACAGCATGCCGATGCCAAGATACAGCAGCGCCGAAGGAATAAGCGAAAGAAGAAGCAACGCCGGTTCGCCGTTTAAAGGCAGCCCCAAACAGAATCCCGCCGCGATACACAGCAAAAGCTGCACCCCCGCAACAGGCAGAAAAGGCAGAGTGTAGCCGAGAATAAATTGCGCCGCCGATACGGGCGCGGCAAACAAGCGGGACAAAAACGAGGTAGTGCGGTCCTTTGCCAGAATCATCCCCGAAAACAAAGTAAGAAAAGAAAGACTGAAAACGCACACGGCGGGCACGAGACATTCCGGAGCAAACTGCGCGACAACCTCTACCGTGCTCTTGTTAATCATTGACAAAATCGCAAGCAATAATACCGGCAAAGCAATGCCGAACACCGTCGTAAGCGGGTCGCGCAAAATTTCAAGCATGTTGCGCCCGGCAAGCGCGAATATCTTTTTCATATTCCCGTCTCCTCCTCCGTTCCCTCTTTGCCGGTAAGCGACAGAAACGCCTGCTCCAGCGTTTTCGCGCCCGCAAGCGTTTTTAAGCCGTCCGCCGTGCCTTCGGCAAGCAGACGCCCCTTGTCCAAAATGCCGATTCTGTCGGCAAGCTGCTCCGCCTCCTCGAGATAGTGCGTAGTTAAAACTATTGTCAAGCCGTCCTTTTCCAGCCCCTTTAAAAGCGCGCGCAAATCCTGCCGCGCCCTGACATCGAGACCGAGCGTCGGCTCGTCCAGAAAAACCGTCTCGGGAGCGCTAACCAAAGCCATGCCTATGCTAAGCCTCCTGCACAATCCGCCGGAAAGCTTTTTTGCTTTTTCCCCAAACCTGTTTGCCAAACCCATTTTTTCCGCCGTCCGACGCGCCGCAAGCTTGGCTGCGGCTTTGTCCGCGCCGTAAAGCCGCGCAACAAGCGTCAGATTTTCTTCTACGGTCATATTTCCCGCAGCCGCCGTTTCCTGCGGCGAAAGATTAAGCGTCCTCTTTGCCTGCATAGGCTGTCTGACGATACTGAAGCCGTTGATAAGCGCGTCGCCCGACGTAGGCGAAAGCAAACCGCAAATCATCTTTATCAAAGTGGTTTTGCCCGCGCCGTTGGAGCCGAGCAGGGCGTAAATTTCGCCCTTCCTGATTTTCAGGTCGGGTTTGTTTACGACAATTCTGCCGTCGTAATTTTTCACAATGTCCAGAGCTCTGACCGCATACGTTTCGTTGTCGCCTAAAACTGTCACTTGTCCTCCCCGTTTCCCTTGAACTGCGCGTCCATTATTTCCTGCGCAAAATTGAGAAACACATCGTTTTTGACTATTGCAAGCCCTTGATTTACATCTCCCAAAACAAGCAAAACGTCTCCCGCGCTTATGCCGAAAACCTCTCTTGCCTTTTTGGGAATAACTATCTGTCCCTTTTCTCCGACAGTAACCGTTCCGAATATATATTTCCCCTGCGGCGCCGCCATAAAAACCTCCCGTACGTAAGAATATTTATACTTTTCCTACTTATCATACTTTTTTCAATCGATTTCGTCAAGCGAATTTCAAGATTTCCTTGACAAAATAAGGGCGACGTGTTAAAATTTTTCGGCGTGGCAAAGGCCGCGAAAAAAACCAAGCATATATAGTCTCCGCGAAACGGGCGGAGAGTTTCTACCGACAGCCTGCCAGTCGACTATATGCGGCATTTCCGCATACGGTCGAAGCAGGCGTTTTTTTAAGTCCGGAGATTGAACGCGGAAAAAAAGACAAAGCTTAAACAAAAGGAATCGATTTATGAAAACGGATATTTTGATTGTAGGCGCGGGGCCTGCCGGAATTTTTACTGCTCTCGAGCTGTTGAAAAAGGGAGACAAACGAAAAATAACCATCGTCGAAAAGGGAGCCGCCATAGAAAACAGAATTTGCCCCAAGGGCAAAACGGGAGTATGCGCAGGCTGCAAAAATTGCAGCATAACGACGGGCTTTTCCGGCGCGGGAGCATTCTCCGACGGAAAGCTTTCTCTTTCGGAGGACGTGGGCGGAGACCTGCCCGACCTTGTGGGACGGGACGTCGTAAGAGAAGCCATTGCCTACACCGACAAAATTTATCTCGACTTCGGCGCGGATTCAAAGGTGGAGGGCATCGGAGACAACGAAAAAATCAAGGAAATCAGAAAAAAAGCCATACAGGCGAATTTAAAGCTGGTAGACTGTCCTATCAGACATCTGGGTACGGAAAAGGCGCAGGAAATCTACTCGGCGATAGAAAAATTCTTGCTTAAAAGCGGGGTGGAAATCCTGTTCGGCACGGACTGCACCGACCTTATTATCCGCGACGGAGAGTGCTTAGGCGCGCACATCCTTTCGGACGGCAAGCCGGAGCTTGTTTATGCTCAAAAAACAATCGTCGCAACGGGCAGACGCGGCGCCGACTGGCTTGCAAAAATTTGCGAAAAACACTCTATTCCGCACAAACCGGGCACGGTGGACATAGGTGTCAGGGTTGAAGTCAGAAACGAGGTTATGGAAGAAGTAAACAACATCCTTTACGAATCCAAGCTCATTGGCTACCCAAAGCCGTTCAAAAACAAGGTGCGTACCTTTTGCCAGAATCCGGGAGGCTTTGTAGCTCAGGAAAACTATGACAACAACCTCGCGGTAGTCAACGGACACTCCTTTAAGGAAAAAAAGAGCGGCAACACCAATCTTGCCATACTTTGCTCCCACAACTTTACAGAGCCTTTCAATCAGCCCATAGAATATGCCAAAAAAATAGGCGAGCTCACCAATATGCTTGGCAGCGGAAGAATACTCGTTCAACGCTACGGCGATATCCTCGACGGCAAACGTACGTGGCAAAAGGAGCTTGACCGCAGCAACGTGCGCCCCACTCTGACCGACGCGGTCGCAGGAGATATAACGTCCGCCATGCCCTATCGCGCTATGGTGTCTATTCTCAGCTTCATAAAAGACGTGGACACTGTGGTGCCCGGCTTTGCAAGCAACGAAACTCTGCTTTACTCGCCCGAGCTGAAATTTTATTCCAACAAAATTCAGATGGACGAAAACCTTGACACAGACATAAAAAACCTGCACTGTCTCGGAGACAGCACGGGCTGGACGCGCGGACTGATGATGGCGTCCGTCATGGGAGTGCTTCTGGCGCGAAAACTGACGAAATAAAAGTAAGGCAAGTTCTTTAAATGCGTATGCAAACGGACACACAAAATCCGAATTTGAATTTAAGCCGTCAAATAAACGTATCCGTTGGCAAGGTCGGTCACTTCGTTGCCGTCAGCGTCCGAATTTTATATGTCACTTCGCCGTATTTAGCATATTCTTTGACGTTTGCCGCCGCCGCTCTCGCCGGTATGACTTTGCCAAACTTCTACTACCACTATACAAACTTTCTTTCTTCCGCGTCCTGAAATGTCTCTTAACCGACGCATTGGAAATCAAAGAGAAAAGGAAACCGTTTTGAACGGTTTCCTTTTCTGATTAAAGGCTTCTTCCCAAAAAATTATTTTGAATTTTTTTTCAATTTGACTATGTGCCTTTAATGCAAAGTCTTTTCAATCCAGAGCGGTTTCGCAGTAAGAGCATCTTTCCGCGCCGTCGTCCGAAAACGACATTTTTTCAAGAGACGGCTCGGCGTTGGTCACGCACCTTGCATTGGGACAAATCTTTTCGGTGCGCGCGCCCTTCAAAACGAAATCGTTTTTTTCGTCGACGTTTTTAAGAAGACTTAATAGCAGCGCCATACGCGCGAACTTGCCGTAGCCTACCTGCTCGAAATAACGCGCGCGTCTGTCGTCGTCAACGTCCGTTGCTATTTCGTTTACGCGGGGCAGCGGATGCAGGACGATCATGTCCTCTTTGGCTTGCCTGAGCTTTTCTCTCGTCAAAACGTAGCTGTCTTTAAGCCTTTCGTATTCGTCCGCGTCGGGAAATCTTTCGCGCTGTATACGCGTCATGTACAGCACGTCAAGACTCGGCATATATTCCGACAGACTTGTCGTCTCCACCGTCTCAGCACCCTTTTGCTCTATCGCCTTTTTCATATATTCCGGCAGTCTCAGCTCCTCGGGAGAGATGAGCACAAAGCTGTTTCCGTCGTAACGCAAAAGCGCGTTCAACAAAGAGTGCACCGTCCGTCCGTATTTCAGGTCGCCGACAATGCCGACCCTGAGCTTGTCAAGGCGTCCCTTTTCGGCATGTATTGTGACAAGGTCGGTAAGCGTCTGCGTGGGGTGACAGTGACCGCCGTCTCCCGCGTTGACAACGGGCACGCGCGACCTTTTCGCCGCCGCCCACACCGCGCCGTCTTTGGGGTGGCGCATTGCTATAACGTCGGCAAAGCAGCTGACCACGCGAGCGGTGTCCCCCACCGTTTCGCCCTTGGCAGTGCTCGAACTGTCGGCGGAGGAAAAGCCCAGCACGCGGCCGCCCAGCTCCAGCATGGCTGCCTCGAAGCTCAGGCGCGTTCTCGTGCTCGGTTCGAAAAACAGCGTGGCAAGCGTTTTTCCCTCGAGAGCGCGTGCGTACGCTTTTCTGTCAGACATGATTTTTTCCGCGAGACCTACAAGCGAATCTATTTCCTTTAAACTCAAATCGGTTATATCAAGTAAATGCTTCATAAGGCTCCGTCAGTTTTTTATCCAGCTTTCGTCGGAGGGATTGTCTCTGAATTTCAGCACCCTTTCCACGTCCGCCGCCGAAATCAGATTTTCCTCTTGGGCGACCTCGCAAAGCTCGTCGAGACAAGACAGGCTGACGTTTTTCACTCCCGCCTCGGCAAGTCTTTCCTCGCTCCTTTTCATGTTGTAGGAAAAAATGCTGACAATTCCGAGCACTTCCGCTCCCGATTCGCGCAGCGCGTCCACAACCTCGACGACGCTGCCGCCCGTGCTTATCAAATCCTCCACAACCACTACCTTTTCGCCCTTTTCCAGCCTGCCCTCTATGCGGTTGGCTCTGCCGTGGTCTTTGGCGCCGCTTCTCACGTATCCCGTAGGCAAACGCAGAATATGCGCCGCGATTGCGCCGTGCGCTATGCCCGCCGTGCTTGTGCCGAACAATGCCTCCGCCTGCGGATAATGAGTTTTTACCGTACGGGCAATGGCGTTTTCCACGACGTCTCGGGCTTCAACGTCGGACAAAACCAGTCTGTTGTCGCAGTAAATGGGGCTTTTTATGCCGCTCGCCCACACAAAGGGCTGCTCCGGTCTCAAAAAGACCGCTCCTATCTTCAAAAGAAATTTCGCTACTTCCTTCATTTTTCAAACCTGCTTAAAAATTCTTCTACGCAGCGGCGATAAGCCGCAACGGGGTTTTGCGCCTGAGTTATCGGTCTGCCCACCACAATGAAATCGCTGCCAAGCGCTCTCGCCGCGTCGGGCGTGGTTACTCTGACCTGATCGCCCTTTTCACCGTCCGCAAAACGAATGCCCGGCGTGACGGTGAGAAACGTCTCTTTACACGCTTCCTTGACAAGACGCGCTTCGAGCGGACTGCAAACAACGCCGTCCAGACCGCTTTGCGCCGCGTTCTGAGCGTAAGACGCCACAGTCGTTTCCATGTCGCAGCTTATCAACAGCTCGTTTTTCAGCATTTTTTCGCTGGTGGACGTGAGCTGCGTCACGGCGATAAGCAGCGGTCTCGTCCCGTCGGGACGCGCAAGTCCCTCGCAAGCGCGCTTCATCATTTCCGCGCCGCCTGCGGCGTGCAGATTTACCATATCCGCGCCAAGCATAGACAAAACCTTCATAGCGCGGCCGACAGTGTTGGGTATGTCGTGCAGCTTGAGATCCAAAAACACGTCGAAGCCCTCTCCCTTGAGCCGCCTTACCACGTCGGGACCGACGGAGTAAAACAGCTCCATACCCACCTTCAGAAAGGGCTTCCTTTCTTCTTTGGCAAACAGCTTTACAAAAGCGTCAAGCTCCGCTTCCGACGGAAAATCGCAGGCTATGATTACGTCTTTGTTTTTTTTCAAGAGTGCGCTCCTCCTATGATATCGCTCAATTTTTTTATTCCGTACCTGTCCATAACGCGGGGCAGGCTTTCGATAATCTCCTTGCAGGCGAAAGGATTTGTCAGATTTGCCGCGCCGACCTGAACCGCCGTCGCTCCGGCAAGCATCATTTCCACCGCGTCCTCAGCGGTTTCCACTCCGCCCATGCCCATAATGGGGATTTTAACGGCATCGAAAACGTCGTAAACCATGCGCAGCGCCACGGGGAAAATCGCCCCGCCCGACAAACCGCCCTTTTTGTTGGCAAGCACGGGCTTTCTCGTTTTCAAATCTATCCTCATCCCCAAAAGGGTGTTTATCAGACTGAGTCCGTCCGCGCCTTGTGCCTCGCACGCCCTTGCGATTTCCGTTATGTCGGTGACGTTGGGGCTGAGCTTGACGTAAACAGGCTTTTTCACGGCGGCTTTGACGGCGCTCGTGACGCGGGCGGCGCTTTTGGCGTCGGTTCCGAAGGACATGCCGCCGTTGTGCACGTTGGGGCAGCTGACGTTTATCTCAATCAACCCCACCTGCGCGCAATTGTCGAATATCTCGGCGCAGCGCACGTACTCGTCTACCGAAAAGCCGCTCACGTTGGCAACAACCTTTTTGCCGAAAAGCTCCGCAAGTCTCGGCAGCTCCTCACTCGCCACGGCATACGCTCCCGGGTTCTGCAAGCCGACGGAGTTGAGCATGCCTCCTTTCGTCTCCGCTATGCGGGGCGTCGGATTTCCGTCGCGCGCAGACAGCGTCGTGCCCTTGAAGCTGATGCTGCCCAAAATGTTTAAATCGTAAAATTCCGAAAAAGCGCAGCCGAAGCCGAAGGTTCCGCTTGCGGGGATTATCGGATTGTCAAGCGAAAGCCCGCTGAGATTTACCTTTGTGTCTGCCATATCAAGCTCTCCCTGTCGAACACCGGTCCGTCGACGCACACGCGCCTTATCCCGTCCTTGGTCTGAACTGCGCAGCCCATACACGCTCCGAAGCCGCACCCCATGCGCTCCTCGAGGCTAAGCTCGCCCTTGACCTTTGAAACGGCGCACAAGGCTTTGAGCATAGGCTTGGGACCGCAGGCGTAAAAAAAGTCGTACAAGCCCGCGTCGGGCAGAATATCCGTCACAAGTCCCTTGACGCCTGCCGAGCCGTCCGCTGTCGCGACAGTCACCCTCGCGCCGATTGCTTTAAGCTCGTCCGCAAGAATAACGTCTGCCGCCGAATTGAAGCCCAGCGCGGCATAAACGGTTCTGCCGCTTTCGACAAGCTTTTTTGCCAGCAACAAAAGCGGGGGAACACCCACTCCGCCGCCCGCAATCAACGCCGTTTTTTCACATTTTTCAAGCGAAAAGCCGTTGCCAAAGCCTGTGAGAGCTTTAAGCTTCGCTCCCTTTTTCAAAGAGGACATAAAGTCCGTGCCCTTGCCTACGACTTTGTAAATCAGTCTCAAAGCGCCCTCGGAAAAGTCGCAGACTGAAATCGGACGGCGCAGGAAAAAACCGTCGAGGGCTATTTCCACAAACTGTCCCGCCGCAGTTATTGCGCCGGTATCTCCCAAAAGCCGCAGGTCAAACACGTCGGCGGCGATTTTTTCGTTGCTTTCTACTTCAAAAATAACTTCCTTTTTCATTTGCTCAATTTCTGCAATCTATCGTGCTGACGGTGATGGTGATTTCCTCCAGCACGTCAAGCAGGGCGCGCACCGTTTCCAGCGCGGTAAACATGGTTACGTTGTTTTCCACCGCGCAGCGTCTTATCTGATAGCCGTCCGTCTGCTGGTCCACCGAGTCTATGTCTCTGGTGTTGACGACGTAATTTACATAGCCCTTTCTTATCGAGTCGAGTATTTCCTCGCTGCCGTCGCTTATTTTCTTTTTGGCGCGCGTCTTGACTCCCCTGCTCTTAAGATAATTCGCGGTGCCCTGCGTCGCCTCGATGTTGAAGCCCAGCCTGTAAAACCGCTGAATAAGAGGAAAAGCCTCCTCCTTGTCCTTGTCGGCTATTGTGACGAACACCGTGCCGTAGTTGACGACGTTCATGCCGGA
>URVX01000004.1 GCA_900551395.1 uncultured Subdoligranulum sp.
GAGGAGTGGAAGGAATATCCTCTGACCACCTCCGCCTGCTATATTCAGGACAGAATAGGCGCGACCAACGCTTGGGGCATAGACGTTCAGAATCGTTGCTGCACCTGCGTGTCCGCTATGAAAATCGCGGCGGATATGTTGAGAGCCGACGACGAAATAAATACCGTTATGGTTTGCGGCGGTTACCGCAACGGCGACTTTGTGGATTTCACGGACAAAAACATGTCCATGATGTACAATCTTTCCGCAGGGGGCGGCGCAATCATACTTAAGAAGAATTACGGCAAAAATTTGCTGCTCGGAAGCAAAATCATGTCCGACGGAAGTCTTGCGAGAACCGCAGGCGTGGAAATAGGCGGTATCGCGCATCCTTTCACAAAAGACAACATCGAAGAGGGCTACAAATCTCTGAGACTTTTGGAGCCGCAGAAGATGAAGGACAGACTCAACGAGGTGTCTATGCCCAACTGGTATCACTGCATAGACGAAAGCTTGAGACAGGCGGGAATGACCAGAAAAGACATCGGTTATTTGGACGTGCTGCACATGAAGCGCAGCGGTCACAAGGGAATGCTTGCTGATTTGGGACTCTCTGAGGATCAGAGCATTTATCTCGAGGATTACGGTCACGTGGGACAAATCGACCAGATTTTGTCTTTGGAGCTTGCACTCAAAGCCGGCAAGGTCAAGGATGGCACCGTAGTGTGCATGATAGCCGCCGGCATCGGTTACGTCTGGTCCGCGAACATTATCAAGTGGGGTAACAAATGAATTTTTTACAAGTCATTGTAAATAGTTTGCCGCAGATGGCGATTTATTCCCTTGCGACTATCGGTATAGTCCTGATTTTCAGGACTACCGGTACGACCAACTTCGCGCAGGGGCTTATCGCCACCTTCGGTACGTTTATGACGACGCAGATGGCATTGTATGCGGGGCTTCCGCTTTGGCTGGGGCTTATCATCGGAATGGCGGTGGCGTTTTTGCTCGGCATATTCATGGACGTCGTGCTTATACGCAACGCGCGCAAAATCAACGCGTCGGGCAAGCAGATGATAACAATGGGCATGCTGCTCATTCTTTCTTATGTAATACCCGTTATTTTCAAGAACATAACCTCCAACGGAAATCTCGGCGAAGTGTTTGAATCCGGACCTTTGTCTTTCAATTTGTTCGGAACGGAGCTAACGATTGCCCGCAATTACGTATATGTGATTATTCTTGCTGTTCTGCTGCTTGCCGTAGTGTTTATCTGCCTCAAGTTCACAAAATGGGGACTCGGCGTCCGAGCCACGGCGTCCAATGAGGTCGTATCTCAAATGCTGGGAATAAACACCAAGGTTATCACCGCGTTCAGCTGGGCGATATCCGGCGCGCTTGCAACCATTGCCGGCGTGTTTCAGGCGGGCGGCGTTGCGCTGAACGTCACAGTCATGAGCAACGTGCAGGTTTTCGGATTTTTAGCGTGCGTGCTCGGAGGCTTCAACAGCTTTTTCGCTCCGATTATCGGCACGATAATAATTCCGCTGCTCTACAATATTTTCGGTTCGCTTCCCATTGAGAATGCGGGCATGTGGCAGACTGCGATGACGTTTATTGTGGTTATGGTTCTCATACTTATATTCCCCAACGGTCTGCTGGGCAAGAAAACTATAAAGAAGGTGTAATTATGTTAGGATATCATTTGAAGAAAAATGTTAAACCCATAGTAAAGCACCCGTTTTTCGCTTTTATAGTTTTCGGTATCGCGCTTATGCTGCTGCAGGTTATAAGCATGACTGCGGGATTTCCCAAATTCTCCGCAATGAACGGCATTGCGACGGTGCTGATTTATTCGATTGTCGGCTTCGGCTTTACTTATCTGTTGGGTTACGCCGGGCTTGCCTCGCTGGGCACGGCGGGCTTCACCGGCTTGGGCGCGTATATTGTGGGTTATTTTCTGCGCGAAACGGGCGTGCCTTACATTGTTACCATTATCATAGTGCTGGCTGTATCCATAGTGCTGGGAATAGCGGTAGGATTTATTTCCCTCCGTATCGAGGGTATTTTCCTTGCGATTGTAACGCTCGGTCTGTCCGAAATACTTTATCAGGTGTTCACCAATCTGATAAGCTTCACCGGCGGACCTAACGGAAGCGCGGCGCCAATTCCTATTTTCCAGAAGCTGCTGGGTATGAGCGCGGTAAATTCAAAGCGCGCGATGTTTTTCCTGCTTGTGGTTGTGACCGTACTGCTTATGATTGTTACCTTCAATCTGTGCAAAAGCAGCACGGGGCGCGCGATGCTTGCAATGAAAAACAGCACTTCGGCAGCGCAGGCTATGGGTATAAGTCTGCTTAAGTACAGACTGCTTGCATTCGTTTTGTCAACGGTTTATGCAGGTATCGGCGGCATAATGTTCATGAGTTATCTCGGATATGCGTCGCCCACCAACTGGACGCTTATGTTTTCCCTCAATCTGCTTGCCGCGGTTATCATCGGCGGCACCCGCAGCCTGTGGGGAACGATAGCCGGCTGCTTTATCGTTTTCGGTCTGACACCTATTTTCTTCCAGGATATAACTTTCCTTAGAACAAATTCCTGGATTATGTACGCGTTGATAGGCGTGCTCATCATTTTGATAATCATGTTTTATCAGGGCGGCTTGGTTCAGCTGATAAGGGACATCAAAAACGGCATAAAGAAGTCGGTAGCAAAGAGGAGGCTCTATAGGTATGGAGAAGAAGAATAATAAATTGGTCGACAAAGAAAAGGACCTGAAAAACGTCGTTCCCGATACCGATGTCGGACCCGATGTCACGGACGCTTCTTCCGCCGCGCACGGGGAGCCCTCCCGTTCTTCCTCCAACCGCGAACAGATGAGGCTGATCAACAAAATAGATTTTTACAAATGGAAAATCAATCTTTTGACAGAACTGGTCGACGTTGAAAGAGAGCAGCTGGAAAAGAAAAGAGACAGAAGAACGGATACGCTGAAAGAAAAGCAGCGCAGAAGAATTTTGTCGGCAAAGCTCAAGGCGTCCGACGAGGATGCCGTTGTCGGCGAGCTGTACGCAAAAAGAATCGCGGAGTTCGACAAAAAGCAGAATCTGAATTTCAGAGAATACAGACAGAATCTGCGCAGAGCCGAAGGACTGCTCAACCGTGACGGCACGCTCAAGCGTTTTGAATTGGATGAGGAAGGCAATGAAGTGCCATTCGAAGGAAAGCTGTCCGATGAGTCGGCGGAGCTTCTTGAAGCATTTCGGGTTTCGCAGCGCAGGCAGAGAGAAAGCTTTGTAGAAGAGTTAAAGCATAAGGCTCGCGAAATTGTCGGAGAAGCAACGGAGAAGGACAAGGAAAATTACGAAGCCTTGCTCAAATCCGACCTGGCTGAGATTGAAAGCTTTGTTGCCGAGGAAAACAAGAAAATAGAGAGTCACATGGACGCGTTCAGCGCCAAAACTCAGGAAAAAATAAAGCGCTGCGAGGAAGAATTGGCACAGATGCAGGAAAGGCTCGCTCAGCTTATGGCGGCGGAGGAGGAAAAATTCGGCGTCGAGCTGCCTCCCGACGTTATTCTGAGGCTTGACCATCTGACGATGCAGTTCGGCGGACTCAAGGCTGTAAACGATTTGTCATTCGATGTCAAAAAGGGCGAAATTTTCGGTCTGATAGGACCAAACGGCGCAGGCAAGACAACAGTTTTCAACTGTATCACTCAATTTTACAAGCCTACGAGCGGATTGGTTTATTACAGAAACCGCGAGGATAAGATAATCGTTCTCAACAAGTACAGCGTTCACGACGTAATCAAAACCGGTATAGTCAGAACCTTCCAGAACGTCGAAGTTATTTACGAGCTGTCTATACTCGACAACCTGCTCATTGCGGCTCACACGCAGTACAAGAGCAACATTTTCGCCCAGATGTTCAACACCAAGGGCGTAAGGCAGGAGGAGGCCGTCAACCGCAAAAAGACGCTCAAGGTGCTGGAATACTGCGGTCTGCTCGAAATAAAGGATTTGCCGCCGATAGGCTTGCCTTACGGCGTGCTCAAGAGAATAGAGCTTGCGAGAACTCTTATGGCAGGCGCGTCGCTCATAATTCTCGACGAGCCTGCGGCAGGTCTCAACGACAACGAAACAATCGAGCTTGCGCAGATGATAAGGCGCATCCGCGAAGAATTCAACGTAACGATATTCCTTGTGGAGCACGATATGGGGCTGGTTATGGATATCTGTGAGCATATTTGCGCTATATCTTTCGGCAAAAAGCTCGCTTACGGCACGCCTCAGGAAATTCAGGCGGACCCCGTTGTTCAGGAGGCGTATCTCGGCACAAGCGAAGTGAAAAAGGAGGCGCAGAATGGCTAACGTACTCGAATTGCAGGATTTGTGCGTGAGCTACGGAGCGATCGACGCACTCAAATCGGTAAACATAAACGTCGAGGAAGGCACCATTGTCGCGCTGCTGGGTGCAAACGGCGCAGGCAAGACAACTACGTTGAGAACCGTTTCCGGCGTTGTCAAGGCAAGGAGCGGTCAAATACTGCTCAACGGAACGCCTATAACCAACAAGGTGCCCTACAAAATCGCCGGTATGGGCGTCATACAGTCGCCCGAGGGACGGCTTATTCTCAACGGCTTGACGGTAGAGGAAAACCTCAAAGTAGGCGCTTACGGCTTGAAAGGACAGGAAATAAGAATAAAAAACGCCGACGGTCAGTACGAAAGCGTAAAAATGAGCAAGTCGCAGCTTGTGAAATACAACTTTGAAAAGGTGTACAAGCTCTTCCCCATTTTGGCGGAGCGCAAAAAACAGCAGGCAAACACCTTGAGCGGCGGCGAGCAACAGATGCTGGCAATCGGCAGAGCCCTTATGGCGTCTCCCAAGGTGCTGCTTTTAGACGAGCCGTCGCTGGGACTTGCGCCTCTCATTATCCGTGACATTTTCGAAACCATAAAGCAAATCAAGGAAGAGGGCGGCACTATTCTCATCGTAGAGCAGAACGCTTATCAGACGCTTAAAATTGCGGATTACGCTTATGTTCTGGAGCTTGGCAAAATCAGCATGCAGGGGCCCGCGAAAGAGTTGATTCACGACGAGCGCCTGGTTGAAGCGTATTTGGGCGGCAAAAAGGATTAAGTCTGTATTTTTACGGTATTTTTGTTCCGAAAGGGGCAATGATATAAATAAAAAAATAAAATGACTGATGGAAAGACATCAAAGGAGAAAAAGTAGATGAAAAAAGTTCTAAAATCAGTAGTCGCGGTAGTTTTGTGCCTGGCTATGGTTTTGTCTTTGGCAGCCTGCGGTCCGAAGTACACCAACGGTGTAAATACCGACGAGTTTACCGACAAAGCGACCGGCGTAACCTACAAAGGCAGAATCAAAATCGGCGCGGCGATTTCGCGCACGGGTCCTTACGCTCTTGTGGGTGAACCTTACGGCGGATTCTATGATCTGTATGTGAGATACATCAACGAGGTTCTGGGCGGAGTTGCCAAGACAAGCGACGAGGGAGCTCTCGGCTACAAGCTCGAAGCAACTACCTATGACGACGCCGGCGACGGCGCACAGGGCTTGAGCTACATTCAGAAGCTGGTGGAAGACGACGGCGTGTTCGCATTGGTAGGCAATCTCGGCACCTGGAACATAGTTGCATCTCAGGATTATATCGAAGAGAGCGGCGTACCCAGCGTATATTGGGGAACAGGCTCGTCTTATCAGTATTTCAACCCTGCAGTAGGCAATGAGAAATACACCTTCCCCGTACAGCCTATTTACAACACCGAGGGAAGAATCATGTACCTGCGCGCCATGCAGCTCGCCGGACTTGAAGGCTCGGGAATCAACGTGGGCGGCGTCAACAGCATAGGCGTTATCCACTCCTCCTCCGACGACGGAGCGAGCATCAAGGCTGGTATCGAGGAGCAGAGGAACATCAACCTCAAGACAGACGCCAATCAGCCCACAGTCGTTTACGCTCAGATGAATTCGACTTCCGCGACCGAGCTTACCGCCCAGGTCGAAACTATCAAAAACTGCGACGTTGTCATCATAGCCGGCAACCAGACTTATTTCCAGGCGGCTTACAACGCAATGCAGACCGCTAACGTAAGAAAGCCCGTTATCACTTCTTACGTCAACATCGCTCCCGCGGCCGTTCCCAATGAGGCGACGAAAGCCGAGGCTTCCGATATTTACGGCGGCGCCTGGGTCATCATCGACGATTCTGCCGACGAGCGTCAGCATGCGGACCTTTTGAGATTTATCGCAATCTGCAAATGGGGCGTCGAAAAAGGCATCATAAGCCAGAGCGTGGCTGACTCCTATATGATGTCTGCTTACGCAATGTCCTCCTTTATCGCGCTTGACGTCTTTATGACGGGCATCAACAGACTTGCGGACAAGGAAATCACCAGAGAGAATTTGCTTGAAGCTATGGAAAGCGCGCCTATCAACGTGCCTATTTCCGGCGGCGTCAACTATGCAAACGGTCAGAGAATCGGTCTTGACGGCATGAGCTTCGTCAAATACGTCAGACCTTCGGATCCCAAAGCAGCTGCTTCTACCGGTACGTTTACAAACGTCATTAACATGCAGTCCATCGACGAGATTCTCGGAGAATTGAGCGAATAATTCGCTTTGACAATAAAAGAGGAGGGCTTCCTCCTCTTTTATTGCTAATTCGCGGTCTTGTCCGAAACAGACTGCGGGTTAAAAGTTTTGAAAAAATATTTTTTGAGCTTGCGGGCTTATCGGCAGAAAAGAGTTCCGATGCGCCCGCAAATTTAAAAAATTCGAGAGAGGTAGTCTTATGTCAGAGTTTTTATTCAAAGGGAAAAAGGTGTATTACGAGCTGCACGGAAAGGGGGACCCAATACTTGTCCTGAACGGCATCATGATGTCAACGGAAAGCTGGAACGCATTTAAGCCTTCTTTTTCCAAAGACAATCTTTTGATTCTCGTGGATTTTTTGGATCAGGGAAGAAGCGACAGGCTGGACTTCGAGTACAAGCATGATTTGCAGGTGGATTTGCTGAAAGCCCTGCTCGACCACATCGACAAGACAAACGTGGTGGGTATATCCTACGGAAGCGCGGTCGCACTGCAGTTTGTTCTCAAATATCCTCAGTGCGTCAGGCGACTGTGTCTGTTCAACGGCGCGTCGCGCACGAGCAGCTGGCTCACCGAAATCGGCTGGGCATGGAACGAAGCTGCAAAGCTGGGCAGCGGCAGAGATTATTATTACACCACGATTCCTCCCGTTTATTCTACTTATTTTTATGAAAAGCGTCTGGAGTGGATGAAAAACCGCGCCAAAAAGCTTATTCCTTATTTCGACAGAAAAGACGTGCAGGAAAGTCTGATAAGACTGACAAACAGCTCGGAGGGCTACGATGTGTCTGACCGTCTCGGAGAGGTGAAGTGTCCCACGCTCATAGTCAACGCGACGGACGACGTGCTTATTCCGCTTGTGGAGCAGACAAGGCTGCACGAGGGTATAAAAGACAGTGAGCTTGTGGTGATTCCCAAATGCGGTCACGCGAGCATGTATGAAAAACCCATGCTGTTTGCAAGTCTCGTGCTGGGCTGGATAAACGTAAGGGACGAGGATTACGAATCTATTTTCGCATAAGGAGGGGAAAGAATGGAAATTTACGAAAAAAAGCTTGTCGAACTGAGCAACGGAGAAAAATACGCCTTTATCGAAACGGGCAAGGGCGCTCCGCTTCTGTTAATTCACGGCAATATGTCAAGCGGCGTGCATTTTTCTCCCATATTGCCGGCGCTTTCCGAAAAATTTCATTGTTACGCTCCCGATTTGCGCGGCTTCGGCGACAGCAGCTACAACAAACCCTTCAAAAGCCTCAAAGAGCTTGCGGACGACGTCAAGCTCTTTGCCGACAGAATGGGGATTAAAGAAGCATACGTCATCGGCTGGTCGACGGGCGGCGGCGTGGCTTTGGAGCTTGCTGCGGCTTATCCGGATTTCGTCAAGGCGATATTTTCCATAGAGGGCGCAAGCCACAAGGGATATCCAATTTTCAGAAAGGACGAAAAGGGCATGCCGATTGTAGGCAGCTTGTATTCAAGCCCCGATGAAATGGGCGAGGACCCCGTTCAGGTCAAGCCCGTCAGCCTTGCCTTTGCGTCAAAGAATTTTCAGGCGACCAACGCGCTGTGGAACGCCGCCATTTATGTGGTGAACAAGCCTTCCGAAAGGGACAACGAAATTTTTATAAACGAAACCATGAAGCAGGTGTGCCTCAACGAGCTTGACTGGGCGCTTGCCAACATAAACATGTCCGACTCGCCCAATTTTTATCAGAACGGCGACAATACCATAAAGGACGTCGTATGTCCCTGCGCTTTTACGAGCGGAGAGCTGGATATGGTGGTGCCGAGATATATGGTTATGGAAAACGTCAACGCCGTAAAAAACAGCAAGCTGTTGACTTACGAAAAATGCGGGCACTCTCCGCTTGTTGATTGCCCCGAAAGACTGATAAAAGACATAACGGAATTTTTCGCATAAAAAACCAAAAGGAGAAACAAAGGTTTCTCCTTTTTTCTTTGTTTTCGCGGGCTGCACAATAGCTTGATAAGAAAAGCGAAATGTGTTATTATATAAAAAAGTTGTTTTTTGAGGAGTATCACATGAAAACAGGTATCGTCGCGCCCTCCGAAAGCGAGCTTGCGCCTTTTCTGAAGCATTGCGAAAGCGTATCGCGTACTGTACGCAGCGGATTCGAATTTTTTCTTGCACGGCTCAAAGACAAGGAGCTTGTGTGCGTCATTTGCGGAATCTGCAAAACCAACGCCGCATGCGCGACGCAGGCGCTCATAGACGGCTTCGGCGTCGAAAGAGTATTTTTAATCGGCGTTTGCGGAGCGATAAGCGCTTCCCTGAAAATAAACGATACCATTGTCTGCACGACGGTTGAGCACCATGATATGGAGCCTACTATTCTGACGCAGGGCGAGCCGCGCTTTCCTTCGTCCGCATTCGAGTGCGACAAGACGCTGCTAGGCGCCGTGCAGAGAGCCGAGCTTGCGGGTTTGCCTTACGGCGTTAAGCTGTTTTACGGAAAGGAAGTGACGGGAGAGCGGTTCGTTGACCAAAAGGGACGCGAGGAAATCATAGCCGCGCACTCTCCTTTGGGCGTGGACATGGAGACTGCGGCTGTTGCTCAGGTCTGCGCGCTTAACTCAGTTCCCTTTCTTGCGCTTCGCACCGTGACGGACACGCCGGAGCAGAGCGGACTGGAGGTTTTCGGGCAAAATCTGGCGAGAGCATCGGAAATCTGCGCTTTGACGCTGTACGAAACGCTCAAGCAGCTGTGACGGTGAACTTATGCACAAGGTTGTTATTGCGCCCGATTCGTTCAAGGGAGTTCTGAGCGCGCGAGAGGTGTGCGACATCATCAGCTACAAAATAAACAAACATTATCCTTTTTGCCAGATTGTCAAGGTGCCCGTAGCCGACGGAGGGGAAGGCAGCATAGACGCCTTTCTCTGTGCCAAAAACGGCAGAAAAATTTTTTGCGACGTCAAGGGCGCCAACGGCGAAACAATCAGCTGTTATTTCGGAGTTTTTGAAAAGACGGCGGTTGTGGAGGTGGCGCAGGTCGTAGGACTGGGGCTTCCGTCGCGCGCCCCCGCGCTTTCCGGCACGACCTTCGGCGTAGGTCAGCTTATAAACCAGGCGATAAAAATGGGTGTAGAAAAAATTCTGCTGTGTCTGGGCGGCACCAGCACAATAGACGCCGGCTGCGGTATGGCGGTGGCTCTCGGAGCCAAGTTTTTCGACAAGGATTTCAGGGAGTTTCTTCCCGTAGGCAAAAATCTTTGCGACATAAGGTCGGTGGATTTTTCGGCGGTGCGCCGCCTTTTGGGGCTGGTTAAGATAAACGTATTGTACGATGTGGAGTGCAAGCTTTGCGGCGACGAGGGCGCGGCGGCGGTGTTCGGTCCGCAAAAGGGGCTTACTCCGTCGGAAATTGCTTTTGCGGACAAAAATCTTGCGCATTTCGCTTCGGTTGCGGGGCAGTCGTGCGGCTTTCGTCCCGAAGAAATCGTCGGAGGCGGAGCGGCCGGCGGCATGGGCGCGGGAGCCAAAGCGTTTTTCAACGCAGATATGAATCGGGGCATAGACGCCGTGCTTGACACGATAAACTTCAATTCGCTTATCAGAGACGCGGATTTGATAATAACAGGAGAGGGGCGTCTGGACAACCAGAGCGTTTACGGCAAGGCTCTGTGCGGCGTATGCCGAGCTGCCAAGAGGATGAACGTGCCCGTTGTTGATATAGTGGGACAAATCGGTCCCGTTGACCGTGAGCAGCTTTTCAGATTCGGTCTGACAGCCGTTTTCGCCTTGAACAATGAAATTGACTGTCAAGGCGCAAAGGAAAAAACAACTCTCGACCTTGCCGCTCTTGTGGACGAGATTTTAAACCTCTGGTCAATAAGAAACAGATCCTACGACAATACAAGGAGCTATTAGCCGATGAAAAAAATTGCGATGCTTACAAGCGGCGGAGACGCGCCGGGCATGAACGCCTGCATAAGGGCGGCGGTTCGTTACGGACTGTTCAAAAAAGTCGAAATGTACGGAGTCATGCGCGGCTACGAGGGGCTGATAAACGGCGACTTTTACAAAATGGACAGGCACTCCGTCACGGATATCATACAGCGCGGCGGCACAATTTTAAAGACAGCCCGCAGCGAAAGGTTTTTTTCGGAGGAAGGGCGCGGGGCTGCGTCTGAAAAGCTCCGTGAGCGGGGAATAGAAGGACTTGTGGTTATCGGCGGTGACGGAAGCTTCAACGGGGCAAAAAGGCTGGCTGCCGAAAGCGATATTTGCGTTGCCTGCGTGCCGGGCACGATAGACAACGATTTGAATTATACCGATTACACGTTGGGCTTCGACACGGCCGTAAACACCGTTCTCAACGCGGTGAACAACATACGCGACACCATGTCCTCTCACGACCGCGCGTGTATAGTTGAGGTCATGGGACGCAGCTGCGGCGATATCGCGTTGTTTTCGGCGATAGGCGGCGGTGCGGACGCTGTGGTTATGCCTGAAAAAGGGTTGGACTTGAAAGCGCTTGCAGCGCAGCTCGAGCAGGGCAGAAGGCTGGGAAAATCCAGCAATATCATTTTGCTGAGCGAGGGGGTGTGCACCGCGCAGGCATTGAAGGAAGGTCTTGCGGCACACACCGACATGAGTCTCAGAACGGTCACGCTGGGGCACGTCCAGAGGGGCGGCTCGCCCACGCTGAGAGACAGACTGCTTGCGGCTCGCTTCGGCGTCAAAGCCATAGATTGTCTGACTGAGGGCAGAAAAGCCGTCGCGATAGGAATCCGAAACGAAGAAACGGTTGCGGACGATTTGGAGGATGCGCTGTGCGCTCCCGCCGCAGACCGAAGCGAGCTTTTGAGGGTTGCGAAATACTTTGCCTTTAACGGTATCCAAAAAGGAAAAAAGACAAATGAAAACTCCGACTTTTGTAGCGGACATGCTTAAAGAATATGCAAAGAAACATCCTGTGAGACTTCATATGCCCGGTCACAAGGGGCGTATGAAAAATGATATTTTCGACACGCGTTTAGATATCACGGAGCTGGGCTTTTCCGACAACCTGAGAAATCCGCAGGGCGCGATTAAGCAAAGCGAGGAGCTTTGCGCGCGGCTCTACGGAGTAAAACATGCGCTGTACACCACCGGCGGGGCAACGAGCGGAGTGCACGCTTTCGTGGCGCTTGCAAAGGGAAAAATTCTTACCGAAACAACCTGCCACGTGTCCGTAGACAACGCGGCGGAAATGTTCGGCAAAACCTTGGTTAAAGTCGCTCCGAAAAAGTTAGGAGCGCTGTCTTTGGACGATATAAAGCGCGCTTCGGAGAGTGACGGGGAAATCGGCGCCGTTCTGCTTGCAAGCCCTAATTATTTCGGCTTTTGTTCTCCGCTTGAAAAAATCCGCGAGTATTTATCGGAGAAAGACATTATGCTGTTTGTCGACAGCGCTCACGGCGCGCATTTCGGTCTGGACGACGAGCACCTGCCCGTTTGCCCGGCGCATTTTTGCGACGCCGCGGTTGTGTCCTGCCACAAGACCTTGCCCGCGCCTACTCAGACGGCGGCGATTCTTACGGACAGCGACAGTCTCGCGACGGCGATAAGAGAACAACTGAATCGGCAGTGCACCACAAGCCCCAGCTATATACTTCTCGCGGGGCTTGACAGAGCGGTTGCTTATTGCACGGACAGGGCGCAAAAGGATTTGGCGGAGCTTTATTATTGGCTGCTGGTGCTCAGATTCAGGCTTGCGCTTTTGGAGGTGCCCGTGCTTGAAAACGACGATTTCACCCGTGTAGTCATGGACATGAGCGTCTGGGGAGTTTCGGGCAAAACGGTGTACGAATATCTGCGAACAAAAAACATATTTGCAGAAATGTATTGCGAGGACAAGGTGGTTTTGCTGTTTTCCATGAAAAACAACAGGTATGACGTAAGAAGGGTTATCAACGCCATGTCTCGTTTGAACGAAAGCAGACCCGCAAGGGAAAAAGCGGTCGGCTCGGGGCCGTTTGAATATCCGACAAAAGAGCAAAAATAGATTATGAACAAATTCGTTACATTCGAGGGCTGCGACGGCGTAGGCAAGACCGCGCAGCTGGAAAAGCTGAAACAATATTGCAGACAATTCAAGCCGGACGCCGTTTTTACACGGGAGCCCGGAGGAAGCTCGATAGCGGAAAAAATCAGAGGAGTCATACTCGACGCGGGCAACGACGGCATGACGGACGTTTGCGAAGCGTTTTTGTATGCGGCAGCCCGCGCGCAGCATTTGAACGATATCGTTGTGCCTGCGCTTAAAGCCGGAAAAACGGTGTTCTGCGACAGATATGTCCATTCTTCTTTGGCTTATCAGGGCGCGGGACGCGGATTGGGCGTTGCTTGGGTGGGGCGGCTCAACGAGCTGGCTACAGGCGGCGTTATGCCGGACTGCACGGTGTTCTTTGATTTGCCTCCCGACAAATGCTTTGAAAGAAAGGGCGGCGCAGAATGCTCGGACAGAATAGAAACGGGCGGCAGGGAGTTTCACCGAAAAATTTACGACGGCTACAAGGAGATTATCGCCGGCTCGCCCGAAAGGTTCGAGGTCGTTGACGCTTCCGGCACGATAGAGGAAATTTTCGAGGATATGCTGAGCCGTCTCAAAAAACGCGGGGTTCTGTAATGGACGAAGCCATAATAAATTTTTTGCTCTCCGATGCGCAGTTCGGCGCGTTGCGCCGGCAATTTAAAAATTCAAGCGCGGCGCACGCCTTTCTGGTTAAGTGTCCCGACGCTTTTTTGCGCGGGGACGCACTGCGGCTGCTTTCCGCTTTCGCCGTCTGCAGAGAGGGCGGGTGCTTGCGTTGCGCGGACTGCCGACGCGCGCTGAAGGGAGTTCACTGCGACGTAAAGCTTTTGCCTGCCGATGCGGAAAAGGGGAAAATCACCGTGTCCGATACGGACAAGCTGATAATCGACGCTGCGTTGAAGCCTCTCAATGCCGGAAACAAGGCATATTTGCTGGACGCATCATCGAGCGCGGGGCGCGAGGAATGGCAGAATAAGCTTTTGAAGACATTGGAGGAGCCGCCCGAAAATACGTTTATTTTCATCGCCGCGCCAAATGCGGAGTCTCTTTTGCAGACGGTCAGAAGCCGTTGCGAAATCATTCGTATCGGCGGCATGGGGAAAAAAGACATTTTCGACGCGCTTGTTGCTCGCGGCGTTGAAGAAAGAACGGCTCGGTTTGCCGCCGGCGTGTGCGAGGGACGGCTGTCAAAGGCGTTTGCCGTCGCGGAAAATCCCGATTTCGTCGAAACCGCTCGTTTTGCAGCCGATATGCTTGCAAGACTCAAAAACACCAAAAAGTCTCCGCCCTTTGCAGCGGAGCTGGCAAAAAGAAAGGAATCGGCTTATCTTTTTTACGAAATGGCGGAGCTTGTGATAAGAGATGCCGCGGCGCTTTCAGTCGGACTCGAAACCTCGCTTCCCGAAGACTTTAAAGCGCAGCTCCAAATCATAGCTGCGGATTATTCCCCCGAGGCGGCGGCGGCGGCGATAGAACATTTGGAGTATGCCAAGCGCAGGACGGACAACGGCGGAAATTTTGCCGTTGTTGCCGACGAGCTTATTTTGAAAATATTGGAGGACAAATACAGATGCCGGACATAATAGGCGTAAAATTCAGAACGGTGGGCAAGGTATATTACTTCGCTCCCAACGATATAGCTTTCGAGGTTGGCGACGGAGCCATTGTGGAAACCGCACGCGGGCTGGAATACGGAGATGTCGTCATTGCAAACAGGGAAGTGCCTCATAGCGAAATCGTGGGCACGCTCAAGCCCGTTGTGCGCAAGGCAAACGCCAAAGACAAGGAAAAGCACCTGAAAAACGAAAAGCGCAAAGCCGAGTGCATGGCAAAGGCGCGTGAAAAGATAGAGGAAAGAAAGCTGGACATGAAGCTCAAGGATGTGGAGTTCACCTTTGACGGCGGCAAAATTATTTTTTATTTTTCCTCCGAAACGCGGGTGGATTTCAGGGATTTGGTCAAGGACCTTGCGTCTGTTTTTCACGCGCGGATAGAGCTGCGGCAAATAGGAATTCGAGACGAAACCAAAATGCTTGGCGGGCTGGGGCCCTGCGGCAGAGCGTGCTGCTGCAACCAATTTCTCAAGGATTTCGAGCGCGTATCGATTAAAATGGCTAAAACGCAGGGATTGTCTCTCAATCCCGCCAAGATCAGCGGGCTTTGCGGCAGGCTGATGTGCTGTCTAAAATACGAAAACAATCATTATACCGAAACGGCAAAGCTGATGCCCAAGGTGGGCAGCGAGGTTGTGACGCCGGACGGACGCGCCCGCGTGGAGAGCGTAAATCTGCTCAAAAAGAGCGTCCTTGTCAAGATTGAAAACGGTGACGCCGTCGAGTTCAAGACCTTTGACGCCGCTGATATAAAAGCCAAAAAGACCATTGCCGAGGACGCCGACGAAACGGTCGTGGACGAAGAAATTAAATCGATTTTGGATTGATTTTTGTTGACATTTGAAATGCCCGGCAGTATAATACCCGTATAAAGTATTTTTACAAGGAGATACGAATTATGGCTTACAAAATCAGTTCTGAGTGCATTTCTTGCGGTAGCTGTCAGGCTACCTGCCCGGTCGGCGCAATCAGTCAGGGTGCGGATAAATTCGAGATCAATCCCGAAGTTTGCATCAGCTGCGGAGCATGCGCCGCACAGTGCCCCGTGAGCGCAATCAGCGAGGAATAACACGGTTTTAAAGCCCGCCTTTTTAGGCGGGCTTTTTATTGTCCGCAAAAAACGCTTTGCGTAGTTGACCTGCAGGCGACAGCGATGTTATAATCAAGGCATGATAGATTTGAAGCCCGACGAAAAAACAGAGGATTTGCAGTACGGAGGACTTAAAATAATTCAAAGCGCGTCGGAATACCGTTTAACCACCGACGCGGTTTTGCTTGCCAACTTTGTCAGAGGAGCGCGCGGCAAAACGGTGGTGGAGCTGGGCGCAGGCTGCGGAGTCATTTCCATACTCATTGCTAAAAAGCAACAGCCCAAGAGAGTTGTCGCGGTGGAAATTCAGCCCGTGATGTTCGACCTTCTGGAGCGCAACGTCAGACTCAACGGTCTTGAGATAGAGACAGTCTGTTCGGATATGCGCGAAGTGAAAAGGTTTGCGACCGACGCGGACATCGTTGTGTGCAACCCGCCTTATCGAGCGAAAAACAGCGGCGAAGGTCAGATAAAGGAAAGCGTCAGAAACTGCCGCCACGAGACGTTGATTGACCTTGACGGCGCGGCTGCATCGGCGTGCTCGGCTCTGCGTTTCGGCGGCAGCTTTTTTCTTGTTCATCAGGCAGAGCGCTTCGCGGACGTGGCTTGCTCCATGCGCGCCAACGGCTTGGAGCTAAAGGAAGCATGCCTTGTGAGGTCGTTTTCGGGACAAGCCCCCAAGCATGCGCTGTTTAAAGCCGTCAAAGGGGGCAAGGTTGGCTTGAAGTGGATTCCCGACATTGTGGTCTTTGATGAAAACGGGGGCTACACGCCTACGGTCAGGCGTTTGTACGCGATGGACGAGGAGTGAGAGGAGAAGATATTTTGGTTTATTTCGTAGCGACGCCTATAGGCAATCTCGGCGAAATCACGTCGAGAGCGGCAGAGGTTTTGAAGTCTGCCGACGCGATATTCTGCGAAGATACGCGGCACAGCGCCGTATTGCTTAAACATATCGGTGCAAATGCTCCGACAAGGAGCTATCACAAATTCAACGAGGAGCAGCGGGTGCAGGCAGTTTTGTCTTTGGCGCGGGAGGGAAAAACCGTAGCGGTAATTTCCGACGCAGGCATGCCCTGCATTTCCGATCCGGGACGCGTGCTTGTCAACGCCCTGATAGGAGAGGGGCTGGAGTACACGGTTGTTAGCGGAGCCAGCGCCTTTCTTAACGCTTTTGTGCTGAGCGGCTTTGCCGCGCCCTTTACTTTCGTGGGTTTTTTGCCCGAGAAGACTGCGGACAGGGACAGTCTTATGCAGAGAGCCGTTTCTCCGTCGGCAATGATTTTTTATGCCGCCCCGCACGACGTAAACGAAAATCTGCGTTTTCTTGCCGACAGGTTGGGAAACCGCAGAGTGGCGGTTGTCAAAGAAATAAGCAAGTTACACGAAAGCGTGGTTTTTTTCGGACTTTCCGATGCAAGGATTGACGAGCCGCGCGGCGAATACGTGCTTGTCGTAGAGGGCATAAAGGAGGAAAACGCTCTGAACGGATTGAGCGTGGACGAGCAGGTTGCCTTTTACGTCGACAAGGGCTTGAGCAAAATGGAAGCGATAAAACAAACTGCGAAGGACAGGGGGCTCAGCAAAAACGAAATATACAGACAGTTTGTCAAAACGGACTGAAATCTTAAATATTGTTTTTGCGCGAACTGCTTGAAACATACGACCATGTTGTTTTATTGAAGCAATATGACAAATTATGCCGGGCTAAATTTAAGGAATTACGGCTTTCAGAACGACGCAATTTAAAAACGGACTAAAAGGCTATTTCGGGCAAAGCTTGCAGGGAAGAAGTAGTTTATTTCTAATAGGCGTTTATTGATTTTTTAATATGTATGAATACTCTGCCTGCAAAAATTTGCTCAAACGACTTGAATTAAATAAGGTTTAACAGAGAAATAGATTTATAAGCCGATTTCCGTTTTCAGAAAAAACAGATTTGAAAAATGGAAAAAAAACCGAAAGTTGCGCTGCGTTTGCCGGACTTGTCTTTCAGCAAACAAAATCACAGTCAGCTGCAATGCAAAGGCGAAAAATTTTGTATTTCAATAACTGCAATCTGTCGGGTGTATTCTCAAAATCCGGACTGAAGCGATATAATTTTTTAAATAAAGGATGTTTAAGCGGTTTCTGCATACGTCTCTGCTTGACGCGCTTGCAAAAAGGAAATACCTTTGATATAATTGAACAAATGTTAAAGACAAACGAAAGAATAGCGGTGCTGGACGACTTTAAAGGTTTTATGCTGTTCTTTTATATTTTTGTCCAGGTTATGATGCTTCCGAAGACGTTTGCGACGCCGGAATGGTTTGCGCACAGCCGAATCGGAGGGAAGACGCTGCCATTCGTTTCGATGAGCATAAGCGATTTCGGTCCCGCGCTTTTTTACTTCGTCATTGGCATGGCTGCCGGCTTTGCGTTTCGCGGCAGGGCAAGCCGTTTCGGGAGAAGGTCGGCGTGCAGACATTATATTTATCGGAATTTGGCTGTCGTGGGCATAGCCGCCGTCGCGCAGTTTGCCGGCAACGCTCTGTCCGGCTCGTCATACGATTGGAACGCGTTGTCAAGCGTGGGACTCGTAGGCGTTTTGTTGTTTCCTTTTCTGGAAAAGGGAACAGTTTTTCGGCTTGTGTCGGCGTGTATTCTGCTTGCGTGGTATCAGATTTTCCGAGCAGAGCTTTTCGGGCTGCTCGGCGGCAACGAAGGCGGCATTGCGGCGTGCGCGGCTTATCTTGCGTTGGCTCTGCTTGCGTCCGTTTTGTCCGATTTGCTGAAAAAGGACTTGATGCTGTTCGGTTGGGGTGTGGCGGCAGTCGGCGCGGCGGCGACGGCAATGAGCTTTTTGCTCAAGCCTGTCTTCAGAGAATATAACGCGTCTTATGTAGTTATGTCGCTGTTTGTTATTTCTTTGATTTTTTACGGTTTTGCGGTGGTCAATTCCTTTGTCAAGAGGAACATACCGTATGTCAATGCGGTAGGAAAAAATCTTTTGTTTTTCTTTGTGCTAACCTATGCGAGTACGTTTATCGCGAGACAGCTGATAAGCGCTCCGCTTACGCTCGTCGGCTGTATATTACTTTCTTGCATAATTTTTGCGGTTTATTGCTTTGTCGCGGGCTTGCTGGAGCGCAAAAATATAATAATAAAATTATAACCGGGGAGAGATTTTTATGAAAGAAGCAAACAATTCCGAGTCGATTTACGAAAACGAAGGCTTGCCAAGCGCGGCTGAGGACAAGTCCGTCGGCTCGAGCTCGGACAAAATTATTGACGGAGCACCCCAAAGAATAGCAGCGGTAGAGCGCAGCCGTGCGCTTGACAATCTGCGCGGGTTTATAATCATCATGCTTGCGCTCAACAGCGTGTATGCCAAGCTCATGCCGATGGCAAATCCGATAGCATGGCTGGGGCACGCAAACATAAATCCGTTCAATTCTGCCGTGCAGTACGGAATATATCTTGCCGACTTCGGCGCGCCTGTTTTTATGCTGTCAATGGCTTTCGCCGCCGTAATAAGCTACAACAAAACCTGTTTGGCGGAGGGACGCAAAAAGGCAAACGGAAAATTTGTCAGACGATATCTCGCCCTTATAGGTGTGGGCTGCGCTTATGTATTGATTTATAAATTTCTGGACATTTTTAAGGGCGGCGACGGTATTTACAGGGGCAATCTCAACGTGCTTATCATTTACGGCTTTGCGGGGCTGATTGCTCTCCTGTTTTTCCGTTTGGGAAAATATTGGAGGCTTGGCATAGGAGTCGCGCTTATACTGGCGTTTCAGTGCCTGCATCTCATAGAGAAAACCGGCGCAAACGGTGAAATCGTGAGAAAGGCAATGTTTTACACCGTGAGTACGGAATTCGGCGGTCTGATCGGCTCTGTCGGCTGGGCGGGATTTTTCCTTATCTGTACCTATTTCGGCGAGACTTATTTTGCAGGACGAAGAAAAGAGTTTTACATTGCCATAGGCGGAAGCGCGTTGGTAGCCGCAATTTTTGCAATAGGCTTTTTCCTTACAAAAGACCAAAACATACTCGAAAATCTTGTTGCCCGCTTCTTTACTCTCAACAGATTGATGTACTCTGCTTTTTATTTGTTTTTGACTTTGTTTACAAGTCTGATATGCTTTGCGTTCTTCGACCTGGTTTCTAAAGACAGGAAGATAATGTTTTTGACCGCATGGGGAAAAAGTCCGTTGTTTTTCTATCTTTTCGGATACGCGTTATATTTTGTTTGCTCCATGCTGCCGCGAAATTGGGTTTTCTATGCCGTTTCCATACTGTTCACGCTTGCCGCAATGATGGGAGTGGCTTATATATTTGAAAAAAAGGATATAAAAATCAGTATCTGAGCGTTCACGACGCTTAGAAAAGAAACAAGCCGCAGAAAAGTTCCTGCGGCTTGTTTAAATTATTTTATTAAATTCAGCGTCCCGTTGGTGTGAGCATAAGTTATTAAAGACTTTCTCTCAAAACGGCGCGGATTTCGTCTTTGTTCAGCTTTTTGTAGCCGCCGTCCATAACGAGCACGCTTTCGGCAATGGCGTTTATGTCCTTTTCGGAAACGCCGAACTCGCCGAGCTTCATGACCAGTCCCGCATTCTTCATCCATTTCTCCATTTCGGCAAGTCCTTCCAGTGCGACATCGCGGTCGCTTTTGCCTTCCGGATTTACGTTCCACACGTTG
>URVX01000005.1 GCA_900551395.1 uncultured Subdoligranulum sp.
GGAAACCTTTGCGCCGGCCCGCGCACGCAGAGAGTAGGGGGCGACGCTTGTCGAGCCTCGCCCGTTTCTGCCCCAGTCGATAAAAATCTTTCCTTTCCGCTTCTCCTTTCTTATATTGGAGGTGTATCTTTCCGGCCACTTTTTTTCGGCGGCTTCCGCCACCCTTTTGGAAAACTCGGAAACCTTTTTCCAGTCGGCGTCCGGCAGCAGGGGAACTACGATATGATAGCCCTTTCCGCCGCTTACCTTCAGAAACGACTTGAGTCCCAGCCCGTTCAGCACTTTTTTTACGTCGCGCGCGCCCTGTCTGACTTTTTCTGCCGGCAGTTTTTCGTCGGGATCCAAATCGAAAACCATAATGTCCGGCTTTTCGGCATTTTCGACGCGGCTGCCCCAGACGTGAAATTCGACAGTGCCAAGCTGAACCTCGTAAATCAGACCTGTTTTGTTTTTGATATAATAATATTCGCCGCTTTCGCCTTCGGAGTTTTTTATTTCGGTTATTCCTATGCCGTCGTTTTGTCCGACGGGATGCTTTTTGAAAAAGCAGGCTTTAGAAACGCCCTCGTGACAGCGCACGACGCTGACTATGCGTTCTCCCGCATATTTGAGCATCCTTTCCGCCGCCGCTGCGTAATACTGCGCCACCTCCGATTTGGAAAGGGGAGGCGAGCTGTAGACAAGCCGCTGCGGGCTGCTTATCTTAACGCCGCAAATCGTGTCGCCGTCCGCAGCCGCCTCGTCGGAAAGACGTGGGGGTGACGGTTTTTCAATCGTTACGTCGCGCGCGGACTTGTCCTCGCGCAGTCCCTTGTAGCTTGCCTGCCGCAGTACGTTTTCAGCAGTCCACTCGGCAAACTGGATTTCGGCAACGAATTGCGGCTTGAGCCAGAACGCGGTTTCGTCTTTTTTTATCGGCGGAGCGGCGGAAAACGGGCATTTTTCCGTCTTTGCCGGCTTAAATTGCTTGAGCAGAGCCTTTGCCTCTGCCGAGCCGAAGCCCGTGCCCGCACGACCGGCATATATCAGGCTTCCGTTTTTAAAATATCCCAGCAGAACAGCGCTCAGACCGTCGGTTTTTTTGGCGGTGCGGACATAGCCTCCCACGACGAATTCCTGACGGTTGTAGCATTTTAACTTTATCCAGTCGCCGTTTCGGCTGCCGGAATAGAGCGAATCTGCTTTCTTGCCTATGATTCCCTCCAGTCCAAGCTCTTTGGCGGCATCGAAGCACTCTTGTCCTTTGCCCTCCACGTGGGAGGAAAATTTTATTTCGTCGGGAGCGGACGTAAGCAGCTTTTCCAGCCGCTGCTTCCTCCGGATAAGAGGAAGCGAGCGCAAATCCTCTCCGTCGAGAGCCAAAAGGTCGAACACCATGTAAACGGGCTGCCTTTCGTCTTGGAGACGGAAATGTCTCTGAAGCGCCTGAAAATCGCTTCTGCCGTCGTCGTCGGCGATTATCGCCTCGCCGTCCAGCACGAGCGCGCGTCCCTTTGCCAAAGCTTTTATTGCCTGCGCGACAGAGGGCAGCTTTTCGGAAAAATCTTTTCCGTTTCTTGTAAAAAGCCTCACCTGTCCGTTTTGCGCATACGCCGCTATACGATAGCCGTCGTATTTTATTTCGTAAACCCAGCCGTCCTGCGCGGGCGGAGCGGAAGCTCTCCGCGCAAGCATTAAGTCGGCGCGGTCGAAAGGGATTTTTCGTGCGGTCAAATCGTTTTGTTTTGCAATTCCGCTGCCGGCGAGGCCGCTTTTTACGCTTTTTTCCTTGCCGGTTATGCCGGCAGAGTCCTTTGCAAAAGAGTCTTTTTCTTTTATCAGCAGCCAGTTTTCGCTGTCATTTTTTGCGCTGTCGCTCTTTAGCCTGACAAGCGCCCAGTCGCCCTTGAGTCTTTTCCCCTGCAGTCGGATTTTGAGAGAGCCGGACTTCAGCCCCGCGTCGAAATCTCCCGTCGGCGTCCAGGTCCCCTCGTCCCAGAGCAAAACCGTTCCGCCGCCGTACTCTCCTTTGGGTATGACGCCTTCAAAATCCGCATAATCGACGGGGTGGCCCTCAACGCGGACGGCGAGACGCTTGTCTAAAGGGTTGAAGGACGGACCCTTGGGCACTGCCCAGCTCAACAGAACGCCCTCCCACTCCAGTCTGAAATCGAAGTGTCTTGACCTGGCGTAGTGCAGCTGAACGGAAAATTTTCTTTCTTTTCCGGCTCTTTTTTTGATTTTGCCCGACGGCTCCGGCGTAACGGCAAAATTTCTTTTTTCCTTGTATTTTTTCAGATTGGTTTCCATTGCAAAAATTATGCTCGGGGACTGCCCTGTTTATACGCTGAGGCTGTTTGAGGCGTCTATGCGTCGTAATTGAAAAGCGACCGCGCTTGAAGCGCGGTCGCTTTTTTGCAGGTTCGGACAACCTGCCGCAGTATTCTTCAGTCGAAACGAACAAGTATGTCGTAAATAAACTGATAGCATTCGGTCAGCTTTATTCTTTCTTCCTCAGTGGTGTGCTTTTCGAGCTGCTCCTCGAGATTGCCGTGTAGCATTTGAAAGGTGTTCTCCACAAGATCCTTTCCCAGCGGAGTCAGGGCGACGTAAATGTTTCTGCGGTCTTTTTCTTTCTGAAATCTATAGACCAGCCCTTTGGAAATCATTTTGTCTATGTATTTTGTGGCGTTGGCTTTTTGCAGCGCCGTCTGTCTCGCCACCTCCGTCATGTTCATAGGCGCTCTGTTGAGCGAAACAAGCAGGTTGTTTGCCCGTATTGACAAATGCGCTTTGACGATGGGCAGCTTTTCGGCGAGATGCTTGGGACGTATTATTTTGCGGTTTTCCAGCTCCGCAACCTCGTTTTTGATGTTGTAGAAAACGTCCATATCGAAGCTTTTTCTTTCAGTGTTATTCATATTGAATGTATTTTACGCCTTTTCGGTTATTATGTCAAGCAAATGTAGTAAAAATTAGACTGTTTCCTAATTAGGAAACCTTTGTCTGAAAAACACATCGACGGGCGCAATAATTCAATGCGTATACAAAATTTTTAGAAAATGTTCAAAAAAGCATTGACAAAGACTGTGAAATAACATATCATATTTATAACAGTTAAAAATTTACAACAATAGTAAAAATATTTAAAAAAGGAGAAAAACCATGAAAAAGACCATTTTGATAGTTTTGGTCGTCGTGCTGCTGCTTGTATTCGCAGGCTGCGGCGCAACAACCTACAAGGTGACCTTTGACACGGACGGCGGCTCTGCCGTTGAGACGCAGACCGTGAAAGAGGGCGAAAAAGCGGTCAGACCCGCAAATCCCGCCAAAGACGGTTTTGTGTTCGACAATTGGTACACCGCCAAGACGGGCGGTGAAATTTTCGACTTCGACGCGGCGGTGACGGGAGATGTGACTGTTTACGCACGGTGGAATTCGGCATCTGCACAGACTGTTTCGTTCAAGGTAAACTATGTTGCGGCGGAAGGTCTCGACACCTCCTACAACAAAAGCGAAATGGTGACGTTGGCAGTCGGCGCGGATTTGCCCGCTCCGAGCTATGATTATTTGCAGGCGCGCGGCTACTACACCGACCAGTCCATGAACACGGCCTTTTCCGGAACAAAGGTTACGGAGGATATGCCGGAAATATGGGTCAGGCTTGACAGAAAGCTTTCCATAACGCAAGGCAAATTCGTTTACACCCTCAACGAGGACGACACCACTTATGCCGTAAGCGAAAACCCTTCGGACAGAAATACCGAGTCCGTCGTGACGCTGCCTTCGAATATCGGTCCTTACGACGTGACAGCCGTGGCAAGACGCGGATTTTCCTCCGCCTCGATTGAAAAGCTGATTATACCCGAAGGCTATACCGAAATCATGGAAAACGGCTTTTACGGCAACTCGGCGCTGGTGGTTGTTTATTTCCCCTCTACGTTGACTACGATAGGCGACACCGCCTTTTTGAACGCGCGCTCGCTTAAGGTAGTGAATTTTTCCGAGGGGCTAAAGAGAATAGGCGAAAGCGCTTTTTCCGGCACGAGTCTGTCCTATGTTGTTTTCCCGACTACTCTTGAAGAAATAGGCAGCGACGCTTTTGACATTGCTCAGCCCGACGAGGACACTAAAGTGCTCACTGAGGTTCTGTTTATGGGGAACGTCGCGCCCGCAATGGACAGCAACGCTTTCGGCAGCGTAAGGAGAGATTATTTCTGCTATCCCGAGGCGGAAGAGGCTTACAAGGCGGCTTTCAGCGCTGCGGGAGCGGCAGGCAGCTTGTATTATCACGATGAGAACAGGCTTGCGTATATGGGCGAGTACGCGCCCGCCGACGGCGAGACTTTCGGAACGAAGCTCTGGCTGAGCGGCAGTTATACGGGCGTTGTCGAGACAATCGACGGCTATGAGGTCGTGGAAATGAGCGAGCTCAACACCTTTTATTACATAGGCTCGGCTCTCGGAGACAGAAGAGTTGCCATACTCGACAACGAACAACTCACCTTTGTCATGCACGCAGCCGACAGCGACGGCTTTATCATCGTCGGCAATATACTTTACGACTATGTCGGAAGCGCAGAGGTGCTTTACATTCCCGAAAACGTAACCGAAGTGTCTGCTGACGCGGTGCAGGGACTTATAACTCTCAAAATGGTTATTTTCGGCGACGACGTCACTACCGTCGGCGAGAGAGCCTTTTCGGGATGCCCTTATCTGGTAAGCATAGTTTTCGGCATGAATATAGATTACATAGGCGATCAGGCATTCAGCATTGCGACTTATCTTATTGACGTGCATTTTCCCAATGCCGAGAGAGTTCCTTCTTACATCGGTCAAGGCGCTTTTTACAGGCTTGAGGGCTTGGGGCTTATTCCGTCCACAACCGAGTGGGGCGGACTGATGACGGTGTATGTCGGCGGAACCATGATGAGCAACGCCGGTCCTTTCGAATACATGGCTGCTTTCAACGCGCACAACAAAACGCAGGAGCAGGACGGCGAAGACCAGGACGGCAAGCCTATTTACAAGGAAGTCAACGCTTACGGCGACTATGCCGACTTTGTGCCTATAGGCGCGGAAGCCGGCGAAGACCGCAAGGGCAAGGTCTACGACATGGCTGACGGCAGCAGAATTTATCTGTCCGGCGGCGATTCGGCAATACTTTTCCTTTCCGAAAACGGAACCGAAAAACAGATATGGGGCGCGTACCGCTTTGACGACTATGAGCAAATCACGATAAGAGCGGGCTTCACGGTCAACGGCACATACGTATATTATTTCGGTAAGCCCGACGGCGACGATTTCCTGATAAGGGACGACGTATTCGGCACCTACAATGACAGCAGTCTGACTGTCACGCTGGACGGCTACGGCGTGGCGAGCTTTGTTGACGAAAACGGTCTCAAAAACGGAGCTTACTCCGTTAGCGGCGCCGAAATAACCTTTGTCGGCATAGACGGACTGTCCTCCGCGGCATTTACCGCCGCTTCGGGCGATGCGTCCGCACGGCTCTCTCTGACCTACGGCGGCACGGCGCACACTCTTTCTTACACGGGCAAGGAGGTCGGAGTTTATCACGACCTGATAAACGGCGGAAGAATCGAGCTGGACGGCAAAGGGACGGCAAATATTTATTATTTGCACGAGTCTTATGAGAGAAGCTATATCCTTGACGGCTCCAAGTTGAAAATCACGTGGCAGGCTGCCGAAGACGGCGCCGACCCTCTGGTTTGGGAGTGGACGTACAGCAGCACCGCCCGCACAATCAGCGGTTATTGGAACGCTCACGCGTCGGACTATTACTACAACGTCAGCTTCAATTTCGGAATCAAAGCTATTGGTGCGGAGGAAGGCTCTTATACCGACGCTAGTGGCAACACTCTGACGCTTGACGGCTACTTCGTGGCAACGTATAAGCAATTCGGGGGCAGCGAAGAAAAATATAATTATTTCAAATTCAGCGAAACCTCCTTGCTGCTCTACTTTGAAGGCGATTTCAAGCTGATTGTTCTGAACGGAAGCAGCTTCTCGCAGACCGAAGCTTCGGCTACGACTGTTGCGGGGCAATATTACGCGGCCGGCAGCAATTACAATGTATGGCTGGACGGCAACGGACGCGCCATTTACAGCAACGGTATGAAAGTATGGGATTATGAAATAGACGGAACGGTGTTCAAGCTGACCTCCTATGACGGAGAAACGCCTTATACTCATGAAACGGGCGTGAATGCGCTGGATACGGACGGCTATATCGAAACGGCTTTCTATTCTTGGGGCTACAATTATCTCCGTCTGTTCAAAAATGTTTCCGAGTCCTTAACCGTATCTTCGTTTAAGCTGAACGGAACTTCTTATTACATTACCGTTTGCGACAACGGCTTTGTGTTCGGCTACAAATACGGCGAAGCAATAAGCATCAAGGGCTCTGTTGCCGATTTTGCCGCGGCAAAGGAGGGAATAACCGCCAAAACCAGCTTCGACGTTGTTATCGACGGAACCGAATACACGGCGACCTATTCCGCAGACGATTGGGAGTGGAACGTGACGCCCAAAGCCTGATAAAATAAAATCACAATTTGACTCCCCCAAACACTCTGTTTGGGGGAGTTATTTTACGCAAAAATGCAAATATTAAAAGAAATGCGAAAAAATCTGAAAAACGCTTGACATTGACAAGTTGCCATGTTAAAATCATAATGTAATAAATTCATCATGAAATAATTTCTTCATTATGATGATAGCTACGGCTTTGAGCGCCCCTTTGAAAGCCGTTCTAAATAATTTTATCGGGAGGATAAAAATGAGAAAGACAAAAACAACTCTATTACTTTTGGTCGTTGCGCTGCTCGTGCTCACTCTGTGCGCCTGTCAGCCGACCTTAAAAGTTACTTTCGATTTGGGCTATGAGGGCAAAACGGAAGTAAAAACCTATGAAAAGGGCGAAAAAGTGGACTATGCGCCTACACGCGCCGATTACGATTTCGCCGGATGGTACAAGGACCCCGATCTGACGCAGGCTTGGGGAGATTCCGTTTTGGATGAGGACATCACTCTTTACGCGAAATGGACGCCCAGGCAAACGACGCAGGTTACCGTTACGCTGAATTACAATTATATCGGCGCTCCCGCGGCAAAGGAAGTTGCGGTAACTAAAGGTACGGCGTACACTCCCGAAATTCCCGAGCGTGAAAACTATGATTTTGCGGGGTGGTTTACCGATTCGTCGTTTACGCCTCCTCCGTTCTCAAACGGCACTGTAGTCAACGAAGACATCACTCTTTATGCCAGATGGCAGGTCAAGCCCGAGGTGCAGGTTGACGTTACGCTCAATCTGAATTATGCCGGCGCGCCCGCGCCCGCCGTTGTCAGCATAGCAAGAGGGGAGACGCTTAATACGCCCGACCCCGAAAGAAACGGCTTCGAGTTTGCGGGCTGGTATCTCGAAGACACGTTGAACACTGCATTCGACGTTTCTGCGCAAATCAACGAAGACTTAACTCTTTACGCCAAGTGGGAAGCTCTCCCCGAGCTTCGTTTCGAGCTTTCCTCCGACGGAAGCTCTTATGCGGTTTACGCCGGCGCGTTTAAAGGCGGCGAGCTTGTCGTGCCCGACATGCACGACGGCAAGCCCGTGACGGAGGTCAAGGCGGAGGGATTTAAAAACGCGGGAGTCACAAAGGTGTTCGTTCCCGACAGCGTAACCAAAATCGGCAAAGGCGCTTTTGCCGGAAATGATATCGTCGAACTTACCGTTCCCGTCATAGGCGACGGTGCGGACAATGCTTTCCTCGCCTACATATTCGGCGCGGACAGCAGCAGAGATGTCTCGGCAGTTCCTCAATGCCTGAAAAAGGTGGTTATTTCGGGCGGTGCGACGGTTGCCGACGCTTTGTACGGACTTGACTTTGTTTCCGACGTCACTCTGCCCGCGCTTGGCTCGGTCAACGAAATACTTTCCGTTGCGGACGTTTTCGGCGGCGACGAGTTTGTAGGCGGCATAGAAAAGCTTGCAATTCTCGGCGGCGATTTCATCAATGAAGGCGCGCTTGCAGGGCTGTCCGCATTGAAGGAGCTGACCGTGCCCTTTGTCGGCGCGACAAAGAACGATACGGGCAACGAGGGCTTCTTCGGTTATATCTTCGGCTCGGTAGCTTACGACGGCTCGTTTTTGATTTATCAATCCAACTCGGCGGAGGATTACGTTACGCCCGATGTGTGCCTGTCCTTCTATATTCCTTCGGGACTTAGAAAGGTAACGGTGCTGGGAGGCGACATTGCCGACGGTGCGTTCATGAACATGAGAACGCTGGACACAATTGCGTTTGCGGACGACGCCGACACGATTTATATTGGCGAGGCGGCTTTCATGGGAACTGCCGCGCTCGAGAGCTTCACTCTGCCGCAGGGAGTCAACACAATCGGCGACTATGCGTTTTGCTTCTCCGGGGCAAGGACTGTGGATATGTCCCGGGCGGTCGAGCTTAAGTCTCTGCCCGAATTTGTTTTCGGGGAGTGCGCGAGGCTCGCCCGCGTCATACTTCCCGACGGTTTGGAGACCGTAGAGGCATACGCGTTTTATATGGCGAGCGTGCTGACAAATGTCAATATACCCGACGGTGTGACGAGTATCGGCGCATACGCTTTCTACTACTGCGCAAGGCTGCCTGAGATAAATATTCCCGCAAGCGTTGCGGAAATCGGCGGTCAGGCTTTCGGACGCTGCCTCGAGCTTGCGCTGATAAACGTAGACAGCCGGAATCAGACCTATGCCACCTACGACGGCATATTGTACGACAAAGAGCTGACGCAGGCTTACGTCATACCCGCTGGCATCAGAGGTCCCGTCAGAATACCCGCCACCATGACCATTATTCCCGCAAATTTCTTCAATGAGTGCAAATATCTTAAATCCGTCGTATTCCATGACAACATAACAGGTATAGGAGACAGCGCCTTCGCATACTGCACCGGTCTGGAGACCATGACCATCGGCAAGGGAGTGACGACAATCATGGGCAACGCTTTTGCCTTTGCAGGCAACGAAAACACTGTCATCAACTTTGCGGAGGACTCCAAATACGCCTGGGTTCAGAAGGACACTTTCTACAGATTTTCGGCTGCGGAAATAAATCTTCCCGCAAGCGCGCAGACTTTCGACGGCGAAGCGTTCAGAATGTGCACGGCGGAAATCAATTTCCACGAGGATTCTACCATCACCCAGATTGTCAACGATATGTTCAAGGATTGGCTGGGTACGTCTATCGAGCTGCCTCAAAGCGTGACTACGATAGGCGCGAGGGCGTTTATGGACGCGCTCAACCTGGAGACAATCGTTTTTGACGCAACAAAGGTCACTTCGGTCGGTTTCGACGCCTTCCGCAACACCAAGTGGTACAATTCCCAGCCCGACGGAATAGTGGTGCTCAACGGACTTGCATACGAAATCAAGGGCGCGAGGAACACGCTTACGTCTGTGACGCTGCCTCAAGACACGCTTTTGCTGGCAGGCTCTCTCTTCAACGGTTGCTCCAACCTGACCACGCTCGTACTCAACGAAGGGCTGCTGTCGATAAGCGGCTCTGCTTTCGCAAATTGCGTGAGCCTTACGGAAATCGTTATTCCTTCCACAGTGACCGGCATAGGAGCGCAGGCGTTCAACAACGTGAGCGCGACAATCGTTTTCGCGCCGGATGGCAGCCTGACTCATCTGGGAGACCAAGCCTTTTACGGTTACAAGGGCAGGACGATAAACGTGCCCGATTATGTGGAAACTTTGGGCGCGTCGGTATTTTACAACTTTGAAGGCGAAATCGTTTTCGGAGCGGATTCCGCAATCACGGAAATAGGCGCCAGCGCGTTTGCAAATTATTACGGCAGAGCGCTCGAGCTTCCCGCCGGCGTGACGAAAATAAACGGCAGCGCTTTCTCCGGAGCTATATACCTGACAGAGCTTACTCTTCCTCAGGGGTTGAAAACCGTTGAGAGCAGAGCCTTTACGGGCATGAACTCAATCAAAACGCTTACTGTACCCGCAGGTATAGAAGTCCTGAGAGAGAATGTCTTTGCGGGCTTCAACGGAAATTACGTGACCTTTGAGGGAACGACTCCTCCGCAGGTGCTTAACGCCGCCGGCGAAACGGCAACCAATATCGGCATAAGAGGGGGCACAAGTACAGCCGGTCATGTTATCGTAATGGTGCCCAGCAGCGCGCTTGAGGCATACAGAACGGCTTTCGGCGAAACGGAGCTGGTTTATTCCACCATAGACGAAAGCGACAAAGATTTCGTAATAGTAGATACTCAGGACGGAGGCAAGAGGCTTATCGCCTACGCCGGCGACGCGGTTGACAAGATAGAAATTCCCAACGGCGTCACGGAAATCGGTCCCGCGGCATTGAGTCAGGGCAACGGCACCAAATTCAAAGCCGACGGCTTGAATTACGTCGTGGTTCCGGCATCGGTGACGGAGGTCAACGGCAACAGCTTAAGCGGCGTGCGCGTTGTCGAATTTTTGGGTGAAAAGATGCCCGCCAAGGGCAATGAGGGTATCGGTCAATGGGCTTCCAACAACAAGGTGTCCGTTGTAATCGTGCCCGACGGCAAAAAAGACGTGTTCAGAAGCGACACAGCCAATTTCGGACCTGCCACCCTGCATAAAAATTTGTTTGAAAAGAGCGAGTTCGATTCAAACGGCTTTGCAATATCCAACGGGGAGCTCAAGGCGGCGCTCGGCACGTCGGCGGACATAACCGTCCCCGACAGCGTGACAAGGATAGGAGAAAGAGCGTTTTACGGTCTGTCTACCCTCGAGACGGTGACGATGAGCAACAAGGTTACGTCCATAGGCACGGACGCGTTCCGCGAGTGTCTCAATCTCAAGAGCGTAACTCTGTCTTCGGAAATAACCGAAATAGGCAACTACGCCTTCGGAAACTGCAGATCGCTGGAAGAAATTTCTCTCCCCGCAAAGCTGAAGACGCTGGGAACCAACGTATTCAACGAGTGCGTTTCTTTAACCAAAGTAATATTCAACGATCAGCTTGAATCGATAGGCAACAACGCGTTTGCGAAATCCGCGCTGGGAGGAAATCTGGTATTGCCTTCGACGCTTACTTCGCTGGGCGACGGCGCCTTCAACTCCACGCTTATCGAGTCTGTAACCCTGCCCGACAATCTGAAAATCATGACCTACAACTATGCAAACGGCGCGTTCGGCATGTGTTATCGTCTGAAAACCGTCTCGCTCGGAGGGCTGATCAGCATACCTCAGTATATGTTCCAGTATTGCAGCTCCCTCGAGTCCATTGACCTTACGGGAATCAGCGACATCGGACCCGACGCGTTCAACAACTGCGTGTCCTTGAACGAGCTGACGCTGCCCGAAGGGCTCAAAACCATAGGGGCGCGCGCCTTTGCTCAATGCCACAGCCTTGTGTCTGTTACGACGCCTGAATCTCTCGAATCAATCGGCGCGTCCGCTTTCGGCGCGCAGGGCAGCGCGGGCAATTATCCCACAACCTACAGCCAGTGCAGAAATCTCAGGTATGTTCACATCAAGGGCGCGCCCGTAATCGGCGATATGGCGTTCTTCTACTGCCCGATTGAAACTCTTGTCATTGACGGTTGGGTAAAGAGCACCGCTTATCAGATGGGCGGAACCAACGCTTTTGCGGCGACCGCAATCACTTCGCTTACGCTGGGCGACGGCGTCGAATTTATCAGCATGGCTGCTTTTGAAAGAAGTCCCGTTCAATCCATTGTTCTGCCTTCGTCGGTGACGGAATTGGCAAGCTACGCCTTCAGACGCACGACGGCTCTCACGTCGCTGACCTTTGCGGACCCTGCGACGAGCAGACTTGAGACTATCGGCTCTTATGCTTTCGACAACAGCGCGCTGACTGAAATCGCGTTGCCCGACAACTATACAAGGTTGACGGGTTACGTGTTCAGAGAGTCCAACATCGAGCAAATCACGCTGGGCGCCAACACCGCGCGGCTTGACAACAATGCTTTTTACGGAAGCAAAATCACAACAATGTTCCTTCCCAAGACCTTGACGCACGTGGGCGGCGGAATTTTCAACAACTGCGTCAATCTCGAAACCGTTTATGTAGAAGCAACGGAGGAGGAAATCACAAGCTGGATCGTTGCTTCGGTAGACTACGGCTCCGAGGGACCTCAATGGCACCAGCTGTGGAGCGACGGAATGCCCGACGGCGCCGAAATAGTTTACGGCTATGTGCCCGAGCGGGAAGAAAATTAAATTTTTCGATTGAAGTCGAAATTTGCATCCGAGCAAAAAAGCGAGTCCGAAAGGACTCGCTTTTTGTTGCCGAATTATTTTCCGAGACAAAATCTGCTGAAAATTCTGTCTATTATGTCATTGTCTGCCGTGTCTCCCGTGATTTCTCCCAGCGCCTTTCTCGCCGTCTTTACGTCCTGAGCGGCGCAGTCCAACGTCAGCCCTGCAGAAAGAGCGTCGAGGGCGTTTCCCAGCGCTTCGGATGCGCGTCGAAGACAATCGGCGTGACGCAGGTTGGTTATCACAAAGCCGTTGTCCGAGTCTTTTGTGAGCAAAGCGTAAATTTTCTCTTTTAACTGTTCTATATTTTCGCCCGTAGCGGAGCTTATTGCAATGTCGTCCTTTCCGAGAGCTGTTTTGTCATATCGGTATAAGTCGTTCTTTGAAAACACGTTCAGGACGGGACAAGCTGTGCCGAGAGCCTTGTTTTCCTCCGCGAGCAGGCTTTTCTCCTTTAAGCCCTCGCGCAGAAACACTACTGCCGAAGCCCGTCTTGCGGCGCGCAGCGAGCGTTCTATTCCCTGCGACTCGGTGAAGTCGGTTGTTTCTCTGAAGCCCGCCGTGTCGGCAAAGGTCAGCTTTAAGTCGCGATAGCTTAAGGAAATTTCCACCGTGTCGCGCGTCGTTCCGTGCTGCTCGGAAACTATGGCGCGATCCTCGCCGGCAAGAGCGTTGAGCAGGCTGCTTTTGCCCGCGTTTGTAGCGCCCACGATAGCGACGTAGGCGCCGTTTTTTATCAAGCCGCCCAGTCTGACTGTTTTTAAAAGCGCGTCCGTTTTTCGTTTGACGCGGGAAATTTCTATTGTCTGCTCCGCAACCGTCTGCCCCTCGAGCTCCTCCTCGGGATAGTCGAGAGCGGCTTCTATTCCCGCTTCGGCGTCTGCAAGCGCGTCCATAAGCTCCTTTACAGTCCTGCCCAGCTCGTTTTGCGCAAGCAGCGCTCCCGCTTTTGCCGCGCCCGAGGACTCCGCGTCTATAAGGTCGATTATTCCTTCCGCGTTTGAAAGGTTTTGCTTGCCGTTTATAAACGCGCGCTTGGAAAATTCGCCGTTGAGCGCAGGGCGCGCGCCCAGCGCGAAACAGCGTTCCAGCACCGCTTTTGCGGTTGCTTCGCCGCCGTGACAGTGAAATTCTACAGATTCTTCGCCGGTAAAGGAGCGGGGCGCGTCAAAAAAAACGCACATACCCTTGTCGTCGAAAAGCTCCGTCCTTATCGTGCCCGCTTTCAGATAGTTGGCGCGGTCGGGAAAAGGGGAAAACATTTTTTGCGCAAGCTGCTTCGAGCCATCGCCCGAAAGCCTGATGACGTTTATTGCGCCTCTGCCGTGAGGCGTAGACAATGCGGCTATTATCATGATTTTTTGTTTTCTTTTTCCATTTTGTCCTTGCGCAGCTTGGCGCGGCGCTTGAAGTGCATGAGCAGCAGCACGGCAGTCATGACAACCGCCACAAACAGCACGGCGGCTCCAGCGCCGAAAATGACGTAGGCTTCCGGCTCCAGTCCCGTCGCAACGAAAACCTCGTCTTTGGTCAGCTTCATGCCCGCCTGAAATCCCGCGAAGGACATGTCCCCGCGTGGCGCGTAAATAGTGGAGCCGTAAACCGCCGTTTCTCTTTTCAGCACCCTTTTTCCGTCCTTGCTCAAAAACGTGTAGGTGTAGGTGCGCGGCGTGATTTCGTAAACGGCTTTGAACTCCATGTTCCCGTTAAGCGTCATGCCCTCGCTGTAGCCCTCGAAACGCAAAAACGTGTAAATATTGCCCGGATCTATTCTGTCCCGCACTTCGGGCGCCTCAAACGACTCTCCGTATTTTCCCTCGCCCGTTTTGAGCACCGTGCGTCCGTCGTCGTCCAGAAAAGTGTATTTGAAAATTCTGTCGCGTTTTGTATAATGCGCCGTAAAGGTCATGTCAGACTCGTCGGCAATCATGCCCTCCTGATAACCCGTCCAGCCGGCAAATTCCCAAATATATTTTTCGTCCGTTTTGTCCGGCGCGTCCGTCAGCACGAGAGGGCGGTTTTTGTAGCAATAGCCTTCGGAAATAAGAGTAACGCCGTCGTCGTCGAGACACCGGAAGTAAACCTCCTCCAGCCTCTGCGCCGTCATGAGCGCGGCGCGCCCCATGTACCCGAAGGTTATTTCCAAGCCGGGATCCTCCAGCGCGGTGCCGCTGCCGGTATAAAAGCCGAAGTTTTCTGCGCCGTAGGTAAGGACGTCGTATTGCTTGAAAAAGCCCTTGCCGTCGTTGACCAGTTTGAGAATACGTATTCCGTCGTCGCCGGTGTAGCCCGAGCCGGTGTTGGAGTACAAAAATTTCTTTTTGCCGCCCGAGCCCGCCGATGTTTCCGCCTGAACGTGCATGACGCGGATTCCGCCGCCTTCGAAGGCGTCTTTATTGTTTCTCGTGGGAGTTACGTATTCGCAAATCAGATATTCGGACAAATAATTGCCCGTCACCGTTTGGCTGAAAATAATAGCGCAGCTTGCTCCCTGTTCGTTCATGGGGGTGAGTAAAAAGCTCTGCGCCTCCGTTGACCCGCTGTCAAACGTATGCACCTGACTTTCGGGCAGCCAGCCTAAAATCAGCTTGGAAAATGCGGAAAGGTCGCCCGTCATGTCGTCCATAAGCTCGTGCCCCGCGTCGCCTTTCAAGCCGTCGCGGTCTCCGGTCGTGCCTGTGCCGCAATAGTCGGGCAGTCCCAGCGAGTGTCCCAAAAGATGACAAACGGATTGATTGAGATATCTTTGAGCATCGGCAGTCTTTAACGGCTGGGCAAAATTGATAAGGCAGGTTTCCGGCTGCACGCCGTCCCAATAAACGGGCTGCACGACGGAAGGGAACGAAGCGGAATAAGTCACGGGAGGAACGCAAACGCCTTGAGAAGGCGCGTTTTCGAGCAAGGGCAGGCTGAGAACAAGTCCGTCGATGAATTTGTCGCCGTTGCTGTCGTACTCTGAAAAGTCCACCCGGCTGTCGAGGGCGGTGAAAGCGTCTTCTATAAGCTTGTTGTAGGCGATTTCTCCGTTTTCGCGGTAAGACGAAATATTTCTGGCGGTGTACATAAAAACGTCGCCGCTCAATCTTAAGGCTCCGAAGCTTGCCCGGCGGAAATAAGCCGACGCGCTTTCAAAGGGATATGCGGGATTGGTGCTGTCCTCTCCGCCGAAAACCGCCTCAGCCGTTTCCTGCTCGGACATGACGTCTTGGTCGAAGCCCGTGTCCGCGAAACTAATCAAAAGAAAAAGTATTTTTACGTCGCCGGAGGAGGGCGTTGTATGCGCAAGCTGAGCAACTGCGGCGTCCGTCAGGACTGACGACTCTGCCTGACCGTTTCCGTTTCCCGAAATGTCGGACGCAAAGGCGGCGGCATGGGTTTTTGCGGGCGCCGAAAAAGTGCACAGCGCAAAAACGACAAAAATCGCCGTCGACAAAAACAATATTTCGATTTTGTTTAACTTTGTCCGCATATTGGAATTCTATCATAAAAACATGCCTGTGTAATCCAAATAAGGGTGAATTTTGCGTGAATACGGCTGTTTTTCGACTGAAATTGCCCGAAAAAGGCCGTTTGGAATAAATTGGCAGTCAAAACTCAGAGAGCTGCCGCCCCGCCCCTTTTAACGGTTGACAAAAAGCCCGCGCGGGTTTATACTGTCCGTATATCATTTTCGGAGGAATTTATGGCTAAAAAATCAAAATCAAAAAAATCGAATATGTACTATCTTGCGGCGATTCTCTTTTCCGCGCTTGTTATCGGAATGGCGTTTCTGCCGGTGTTTACATATAAGGGAAGCTTGACCGGCACTACCAACATAAACGCGTTTCAGCTCATGAGCGGCTCGTTTTCCGACAACATCGATATGGGCAGCGTTGCCGGCTTCGTCAACTCGACGCTTGGCGAATTCGAAAACGTGCGCGTCGCTTCGATATTTCTGCTTGTCGCGGTGATTCTTGCCGGACTTTCTGTGTTGTTTTCGCTGGCTTGCCTTCTGACGGGGAAAAATTTCCGATTGGTGCAATTTATTTTGCTTGCGCTGTGCTTTGCCGCTTGTCTTGTTGCGATGATACTTCTGTTTGTCCTGGGCGGCGATATTAAAGTAGAGGTTGCGGGTAATGTCATCACAAACGGCATTGTGAATGTCGGAGCCTATCTCATGACGCTTTTTGCTCTTATCGGAGCGGGCAGCTGTCTTGCGCTCAGGAAATAAAAAACTTTCAGGACTGCCCGACAAGGGGCGGTCCCGTTTTTTTGCGCGTGCGTAGGAGCCGCGCTTTAAAGGAGTTTGGAAATTTATGACTGATATCACGCCTGTCGCCTTGTGGAAAGGGTTTGATCCCGACGCGGAGGAACTGAATCCCCGCCCGATAAGGAGCTTTACGCGGGACGGAGTGCTTTACGACTATGCGTATTTTACAGGCAGAACAAAAGACAAGCTTACAACCCGCGTTGCCTGTCTTTGCGCGCATCCCGAAAATATCGGCAAAAAAAAGCTGCCGGTAGTGATAGTGTGCGACATAGCGCGCAACATCGACGAGGACGCGCTGGGATATTGGGCGAAAAAGGGCTTTGCGGCTTTTGCCATAGACTACAAGGGAGCGGACTGCGCGGGAGCGAGTGAAAAGAGCGGAGCGGAGGTTTTCGGCACGATAGACAGCTACGAGGAGGATTGCGTCGCCGTATCCAGCGGCTTGTCGACCATTTATCCCGTAGGCATGGAGTACTGCAATCTTAACCATGCGGAAAAGGATTTCAAAAGCGTGGAACGCGGAGCGGACGCCACCTGCTGGTACGAATGGACCTTGAACACTCGCCGCGCCGTTTCCTTTGCGCTGAAGCACGATTTCGCCGACGGCAGGCGGATAGGTATTTACGGCAGTCATCTTGGGAATATTATCGCTATGCAGACGCTTGCCATGGACGGCAGAGTTACGGCGGGCGCCGAGCTTTACGGCACGCTGCGCGAGGAGCGTGTTTCCAGGCTGGAGGGCGAGGAGGCGCTCGAGCGGGAGTCGGGCAATCTTGTCGACTTTCTCGAAAAAAGCGACAACGAGGACGTGTGGTACGCCGCCGTATCTCCCCAAAGCTATTTAAATTACGTTACCAAGCCGTTTTATACCTGCATCGGCACGAACTCGTCGAGCTCGGATCCCGACGCGACTATGGAAATGCTCGCCCGCATGAACAACGACAACGAGGGAATTGCGGTTTTTGCACCGCGCCTTATGGACGGCGCCCCCTCCTTTTATCGCGACAATCTGGCGCGTTGGTTCAAAAATATTTTCGAGGGCAAGACCGTAAAAAACGACGCCGTTGCGCTCAGGGCTGTTTGCGACAGAGGCAGGGTGTTCGTAGAGGCTGCGCGTGACAGAAATCAAGGCGGCGGAGTGGCGCACGCGGAGGTTTATTATTCGCGGTCGCGCCGCAGCGTCAACAGCGCGCGAAATTGGGTGCTGGCGAAAAAGGCGGAGGGAGAGGCTCTCCGCTTCAATCTGGAAATTTTCGACGCCGACACGCCTGTCCGCGCTTTTCTCAACGTAACCTACAAAAACGGTATAAGCATGTCCTTCAACATGCCGGAATTCGTTCCGTCGAGACTGGGCAGCGTTTTACTGAGTCCCAAAACCAAAATCATATTGCGCGGAGGCGAAGAAAACGAATTCGTGCCGAAGAACCAC
>URVX01000006.1 GCA_900551395.1 uncultured Subdoligranulum sp.
TATCAGGTTTTAGCCCCGTTAATCTTCGGCGCGTCGTCACTCGACCAGTGAGCTATTACGCACTCTTTGAATGAGTGGCTGCTTCTAAGCCAACATCCTGGTTGTTTTAGCAACGATACATCCTTTTCCACTTAACCTGAATTTGGGGACCTTAGCTGTAGGTCTGGGCTGTTTCCCTTTTGACTACGAAACTTATCTCACGCAGTCTGACTCCCCGACATAATTAATTGAAATTCGAAGTTTGTTAAGGTTCGGTAAACCGTGAAGTCCCCTAGCCCATACAGTGCTCTACCTTCAATAATCTAAATTCGGAGGCTAGCCCTAAAGCTATTTCGAGGAGAACCAGCTATATCCGAGTTCGATTAGAATTTCTCCGCTATCCACAAATCATCCCCGACTATTTTAACAGGCGTGGGTTCGGTCCTCCACAGTGTTTTACCACTGCTTCAACCTGTTCATGGATAGGTCACTCGGTTTCGGGTCTACGACGCGCAACTGAACGCCCTGTTCAGACTCGCTTTCGCTTCGGCTCCGGTACTTAATACCTTAACCTTGCTACGCATCGTAACTCGCCGGTCCGTTCTACAAAAAGTACGAGAACACACGTTAAGTCGTGCTATCTCTGCTTGTAAGCATATGGTTTCAGATTCTATTTCACTCCCCTCCCGGGGTTCTTTTCACCTTTCCCTCACGGTACTATACTCTATAGGTCATTAGGTCGTATTTAGCCTTAGGAGATGGTCCTCCTTGTATTCCCACCGGATTCCACGTGTCCTGTGGTACTCTGGAACTCTGCCGCAATCATTTTGATTTCGCCTACGAGGCTGTCACTCTCTATGGCACACCTTTCCAAGTGCTTCGACTATCAAAATCGATTGGTTATGCAGTTCTCAACCCCGTTTATATTTCTACAAACGGTTTGGGCTCCTTCCCTTTCGCTCGCCACTACTCAGGAAATCGAATATTTTCTTTCTTTTCCTCCGGATAATGAGATGTTTCAGTTCTCCGGGTTCCCCTCGATACACTATTTTATTCGTGTAAAGATACTATGTCTTCAACATAGTGAGTTTCCTCATTCGGAAATCTGCGGGTCAAAGTGTATTTGCCACTCACCGCAGCTTATCGCAGCTTGTCACGTCCTTCATCGGCGCCTAATGCCAAGGCATCCACCATACGCTCTTTGTAGCTTGATCGTATTTCTACGAAATATTTTAAGATTGTCCTTGATTACTCTTTCTTGTTACTCGCAAATTCGCAATTGGTAATTGTAATTTGCATATTAACACTGAAAATATTTTTGCCTACTTTTACTTGTTCTATGCAGTTGTCAATGTTCTTTGCGCTCACATCAGTGAGGTGTTTTGCTTTCGGTCGCAACCGACAGCCTAAACATCTTACCACAAGCCAAAAGGTTTGTCAACGATTTTTTTGCATTTTCCAAAAAAATTTTTTGACTTTTTTCGGAGGGCTTTTCCGGCAATATTTTGCCCCGAAAAGCATAAAAACAACCGTCTTTCGGATGTAAAAACGTCTGCCAATCGACCGACCTGCACAATTATATAGAATAGCCGAAAAAAAAGCAAGCGATTTCGACAATGTTTTCAAAAAAAGTTGCCGCGCTCCTTTCGGGCTTTTCGCTTGACACTCATCGAGCGCTGCTTTATAATATTTCGGGAGTTAGCCTAAGCTAACTCAAAGCAAATTCGAGGGAATATTATCCCCCGCCGCTTATCTATAATATATAGAAAGAAATTCTTCCTGCGGAGATATATGAAAAACAAAAACACTCTCACCACTCTCGACCGAATCAAGGCGGAGCACTATTGCATAATAAAAACTATTTCGCTGCGCGAAGACATCAAGGCGCGCTTTTCCGAAATGGGACTTGTGCCCGACACGCTTGTCTACGTAAAAAAACGCGCGCCTCTCGGTGACCCTATGGAAATTTCCGTAAGAGGCTACTCGCTGTGCATAAGGTGCACCGACGCCGAGCACATAGAGGTAGACAGACTGGACAAAGCCTCGACTGCCACAAAGACGGAGGAAGGACGCAAATGAGAGGCAAAAAGGAGAAAACGCCCGTCAAGAAAACCATTGCTCTTGCGGGCAACCCGAACAGCGGCAAAACGACGCTGTTCAATCTGCTCACGAAATCTCACCAGCATATAGGCAACTGGCCCGGCGTCACAGTCGAAAGAAAGGAAGGGCGATATTTTAAGGACACCTCCGTCAAAATCGTCGACCTGCCCGGCATTTACTCCCTGTCTCCCCTTTCCGTTGACGAGGAAGTGGCTCACAACTACATAAACAACGAGCATCCCGACCTTATTATAGACGTCGTGGACTCCACAAATCTGGAACGCAATCTGTTTCTGACCAGCCAGCTGCTGGAGCTGGACATACCCGTCGTCGTAGCGCTCAACATGGAGGACGAAGCGCGCGCCAAGGGCATAGCCATAGACGCCGCCGCTCTGGAAGCCGTCTTCGGCTGTCCGTTCTATTCCGTATCCGCGTCCAAAAATACCGGCGTCGACCGGCTTATGGATTTTTGCAAAAAAGAAGTTTCCAAAAAGGAAAGCCCGCTCACCTACTTTGCCGACGTGGAAAACGCGCTCGACAAAATTTCCCAAGCGGTGGAAATACCCGTCAACAAACGCTGGATTTCTCTCAAGCTGCTGGAAAGGGACTCTCTAGTAACAGAAGCCGCCTGCTTGAAGCCCGCGCAAACCGAGCTAATCGACTCGCTCAACGCGGCTCTCGAAGGCAAATACAAAAATTCTCTTTCGGCGGAAATTGCCCGGCAGCGCTACGACCAGCTCAACGTCATTGCCTGCAAAGCAATAAAACAAAAAAAGAGCGAACAAAACAGCAAAAAAGCAAAAAAGAACGACGGTCTGACACTGTCGGACAAAATCGACAGGGTGGTGACCAACAAATGGCTCGCCTTTCCGATATTTGCCGCAGTTATGTTCCTCGTTTTCATGATTTCCATTCAGACTATCGGCGGCTGGATAACGTCACTCATCAACGACAGCTTCACACCGTGGTTTCAGGAGTGGGTAAGAGGCGGACTGAATGGCGCGTCCTCTCCGCAATGGCTGTCCTCTCTTATCTGCGACGGAGTTATTGCAGGCGTACTGGCGGTCATAGGCTTTGTGCCGCAGATTATGATACTGTTCGGGCTAATAGCCATTCTGGAAGCGTCGGGCTACATGTCGAGAGTGGCTTTCATAATGGACAGACTGTGCAACGCTATAGGGCTGTCGGGCAAATCTTTTGTTTCCATGGTCGTGGGCTGCGGCTGCTCGGTGCCCGCCATTATGTCCGCCCGCACAATCAAAAACGTAAACGAGAGAAACAACACAATCATACACACGCCCTTAATTCCATGCAGCGCAAAGCATCCGTTCATCCCGTATTGAACGACGGCGGTTTTCGGCGGCAGCGCGCTGGCTGCAACCTCCATGTATTTCGTGGGTATCTTTTCGGTAGTTGCGGGAGGACTCATCCTAAAGGTTTTCAAGCGCAGAAAAACCACCGTTAGGGATACGTTTATTATGGAATTGCCCTCCTACCGGCTGCCCAAAGCCTCCAACGTGCTCAAAGAAATGTGGGAGCGCGGAAAAGCCTTTCTGCTGAGAGCCTCCACCGTAATACTTGCGGCAAGCATAGTTCTGTGGTTTTTGCAAAGCTTCGACTACAAATTCACCTACGGCGTATCCCCCGACAAAAGCATACTTGCTGAAATGGGAAAGCTTTTGGCTCCCGTTTTCAAGCCGCTGGGATGGGGCGGCTGGCAGACGGCGGTTGCCACTCTCACGGGACTTGCGGCAAAGGAAACCGTAGTGACTACGCTCAATATTCTGGGCGTAAACGGCTCAATGTTCACTCCGTTGTCCGCGTATTCCTTTATGACCTTCAACCTGCTTGCAGCTCCCTGCATTTCGGCGATTGCTGCGTCGTTCAAAGAGCTGCACAGCGCGAAAACGGGCTGGTTTGCCATTGCCTTTCAGATTTGCTTCGCTTACGTCGTGTCGCTGATAATCTTTCAGGCGGGAACGCTTTACCAAAAAAACAACGCGGTGTTCTGGAGCGTCGTCGGTACGCTGGCGGCGGCTGTTTTCCTCTTTGCGGGAATAAGGCTGCTGATAAAGCACAAGGGCTGCAACATGGAGTGCGACCATTGCCCGAAAAACAAAACATGCAAAAAATAATTTTCCGAAACAAACTCTTTGTCACGGAGAAACGCCGACCGGTTAAAACAGTCGGCGTTTTTGACGTACGGCGAAAATATAGTCAATCTCGACATAGAAAAAAAGCTGAAAAACAGTGAGTTTTATACTTTTATCGCAAGCAAAAACCATTGAAAATATTCTTTTTAGCCTACCGCCGCGCTCGGTTTGACAATTCGCTTGGAAAAATCCGCAAAAAATTCAATACTTTGTATGAATTCCGGTTTCAAAATACTTAGTCCATTCGCATACGTTTACGGCATGGTCGCCTATTCTTTCAAGATATTTGGCTATCATCATAAACATAATGGCTTGATCGGCGTTCGAGCTGTCCTTTCTTATCAGCTCCGCCAGCTCGTTTTTAACGGTAACGAACAACGCGTCCATTTCGTCATCGCGCGCAATCGTTTCGTCGGCAAGCTTTTCGTCGCCGTTGATAAAGGACGCCACGCCGTCGTGCACCATTTTTACGGCAAGCCTGCCCATTTTTATCGTATGCGTGAGCTTTTTTATGTAAGTCTCGTCCTTTAAGTCGGCTACGATTTCGGCTATATCGGATGCCTGGTCGCCTATTCTTTCGATATCGGTAATCAGCTTGAGAGCAGTCGAAACCTCTCTGAAGTCTCGCGCTACCGGCTGTTCTATGAGCAAAAGTCTCAAACAGCGTTTTTCTATATCCAGCTCCGTTTCGTCCACTTGCTCGTCTCGCGCGGCCACAGAGCGGGCAAGCTCCTCGTCCTGCTCCGCCAACGCTTTTATGCTGTCCTCTATCATGCGTTCTACGGCAAGACACATCGCCGTCAGGCTTTTTTTGAGGCTGCAAAGCTCCTCGTCATAATTTTTTCTCGTCGTCATGCAAATGCTCCTTAAAATTCAACCGAACCGCCCTGTGATATATTTTTCCGTTTCGGGCTTGGCGGGTGCGGAAAAAATCTGTTCTGTATCTCCGAATTCCACAAGGTCTCCCAGCAGGAAAAAACCCGTTTTGTCCGATATTCGAGCCGCCTGCTGCATATTGTGCGTAACGACAACTATCGTCACGTCTTTTTTCAGCTCCAAGCACAGCTCCTCGATTTTACCCGTAGAAATGGGGTCGAGGGCGCTTGTAGGCTCGTCCATAAGCAATATCTGCGGGCTGACTGCAAGCGCGCGGGCAATGCACAGCCGCTGCTGCTGACCTCCCGAAAGCCCCAGCGCGCTTTTGCCCAGCCTGTCCTTGAGCTCGTCCCACATAGCCGCCTGCTTCAATGACGTCTCTACGATACAGTCCAGCTCCGACCTGTTTTTGATTCCGAAATTGCGAGGACCGTATGCCACGTTGTCGTATACGCTCATGGGAAACGGATTGGGCTTCTGAAACACCATGCCGACGTTTTTGCGCAGCGCGGCGAGATTGACTCCCGCGCCGTAAATGTCAACTCCGCCGATTTTTACCGAGCCTTGTATACGGCAGCCCTCCACAAGGTCGTTCATGCGGTTCAAGGTGCGCAGCAGCGTGGATTTGCCGCAGCCCGACGGACCGATAAGCGCCGTGACCTTTTTGACGGGCACAGTGATGTCAATATGCTTCAAAGCCTGCATTTCCCCGTAGAACAAGTCCAATTCCTTTGTTTCCGCCGCCACGTCGCCGTCAAACGCAAAGCTTGTAAGCACGCGTGTTTTTTTGTTTGACTTGACGCCGTCCGGATTTTCCGCAGCGTTTGCCGATTTTTTTCTTTTGTCGAAAAATTGCTTGATACTCATTTGACGGCTCCCGATTTTTTTCTGAATTTTCTTTCGCACATCGTCACCAGAAGATTTAAAATCGCAACAAAAATCATAAGTATACATGCCGTGGCGTAAGCGCTGTCTACATACATGCCTTCTCCCGAAAACATCCACATCATGACGGCGAAGGTGCTGCCCTCGTCGAGATAGCTTTGAGGAGTGTAAGGCACCGCTCCTGCAGTGTAAATGAGCGCCGCCGATTCGCCTACGATACGTCCCACGCTCAGAATAACTGCGGTTACGATTCCGCTCATCGCGGCGGGCAGCACAACCTTGAATATCGTGCGCGCCTTGCCCGCTCCGAGAGCGAGGCTTGCTTCGCGCAGACTGTCGGACACGGCGAGAATACTTTCCTCCGCAGACCTGATAATCGTCGGCAGCACAATCAGAGCAAGCGTAAGTCCGCCCGAAAGCAGGCTGTAGCCCATGCCAAGCAGCTCTCCGAACACCAGCGAGCCGAACAGACCGAAAACAATGCTGGGTATGCTTGCCAGCGTGTCAACAAACAGTCTGACCACTCTGACCGCCCTGCTGCCGCGCCCGGAATACTCCGCAAGATAAACCGCGGTTGCCACGCCTACGGGCAAAGCGACGGCAAGCGAAAGCAGAATCAGCATACCGGTGCTGACAAACGCGGGACGCAAAGTCATTTTCTCGTTTCCCGATTCGCCGAAAAGTAAATCCCAGCTTATGTGCCCGACGCCCTTGACAAACACGAAAACGATGAGAAAAGCAAGACACAGCGCAACAATGCAGGCAATCGCAGCCGACGCATACTTCAAAGACTCGCACACTCCGCCCGTCTTTTTGAAAACGTGCGTTATTCCGCTTTGCCCTTTTGAATTGAGTGAGGCGTTTTTGGACAAAGGCTTTTTTCTGCGGTTTACGTAAGCAAGGATTGCATTTAACAGCAAAACCAGCACGAGCAGCACAAAGCCCGTTGCGATAAGCGCATTCATGTGCAAACCCTCCGCATAATTCATTTCCATAACGATGTTTATGGTAAGAGTTCTTATGCTGGTAAACGGTCCTTCGATAAACTGCGGCGAATTTCCCGCAATCATCATGACCGCCATTGTTTCTCCGACCGCTCTGCCGATACCCATAATAATGCCCGTGACCGTCCCGCTTTTCGACGCGGGCAAAATCACCTTGAAAACAGCCTGCGCTTTGGTGCAGCCCAATGCCAGCGCGCCCTCGAGAAGCCCCTCCGGCACGGCTTCGAGACTGTTACGCACAATGCTTGCGACGGTTGGCAAAATCATAAGACCGAGTATAATGGAGCTTGCCAGCGCGCCCTGTCCCGAGCCTGTAGGCGAGCTTTTCGCAAGCAGAGGCACAAGCGCTACAAGCCCGAAATAACCGTAAACAATCGACGGTATGCCCGCAAGCAGGTTTATCACCTGATTGAAAACCGCTTTCAGCCTTTTGGGACAAAAGCAGGCGAGAAAAACTGCGGTGAAAACTCCCGTCGTTCCGCCTACGAGAATCGCCCCCGCAGTTACGGCGACGCTCCCGACTATCATGGGCAAAATTCCGAAACGCTCGGACACGGGCAGAAAATCCTTGGTAGGCGCCCACGTAGTTCCGAAAATAAAATTGAACACTCCTATTTCGGAAAAAGCGGGAATGCTTTCCAGCAGAATAAAAAACACTATCCCCGCGACCGCCGCAACGGAAAAGAAAGCGGAGACGGTGAAAACCGCCTTTGCCGCTTTGTCCCGAGCAGATGATTTCTTAAGTTCGATTACGTTTTCGGATTGTTCCATTTCACTTTAGCCGCATGCTTTACATAGCCACATAGCCTTCTTCCGCCACTATTTTCTGTCCGGCTTCCGAAAGAATAAAGTCGATGAAGTCCTGCGCGGCTTTTGAAAGCTCGACGCCGGATTTAGTCACTATCATAAACGGTCTTTGCAGCTTGTACGTTCCGTTTTTGACATTTGCCACCGTAGGCTCCACTCCGTTGTACTTGACCGCCTTGACAGTGTCGTTCAAAGAGCCCATGGAAATATACCCCAGCTTGCTTGCGTTGCCCGCAACGTCTGTCATGACAAGATTGGTGCTGTTGTAATACTGAGTGCCCGACGCGAATTCCGTAAGGTCAATCAATTTGTTTCCGTCGGCGTCCGCGATTTTCTCGTCAAACGCCTCGCGCGTTCCGCTGCCGTCCTCACGGCTTACGGGAAGCGTAATGCTGCCAATCGGCGTTCCGTGAGCGTAAAGTGCGTAAAGCTGCTCGTTGGTGACGTTGTTTCCCTCTATCGAAGCCTGATTGTTGATAATTACCGCCACTCCGTCGTACGCAATCTGCACCTTGTCAAGCCCCGTTTCGGTGTCCTTCAAGTCGCGGCTTGCCATGCCTATGTCGTTTTTGCCCTCCTGCGTATCCTTGACGCCCTGAGAGCTTCCGCCCTCGCCTACCGAAATGCGCACGTTTTTGTTCTCTTTTTCGTAAGCGGCGGCAAGCTTTCGCATTAGAGGCGCAACCGACGTGGAGCCGGTAAGCGTCACCTTTTCCGTTTTGCCGCAGCCTGCGAACACAAAGGTCAATGCGACTAGCAGCGCAAGCGCGACGATCACGATACTGAAAAATCTCGTTTTTGTTTTCATTTCTTTTTCTCCTTTTTTGTTTTACGCCTTGATTTTACTCCCGCGCCGCAGGCAATTCCACCGATTTATGCAAACACTTTGTAAACAATTTGTAACGCTCAAAAGGCATAAAAATGCAAATCTTTTCCATTACGCAAAAAAACGACGCGGATTTTCCGCGTCGTTAAGACTGCAACAAAAATATTTAACCGTCTGCGTCAGACCAGCTTTGCCAAATCGGGAAAAATTTCCAGACTGCGCTTCAATATGCCGTTCATGTGGGCAATAGCTATGCCGTAATTGCAAAAAGGCACGCTTTCCCGCTCCGCTATTTTCATTCGGCGGAACATCTCCTTTTGAGTTAGCATGCAGCCGCCGCAATGAAGCACAAGAGCAACGCCGTCAAGACTTTCGGGGAAATCTCCCCCCGAAGTAAAGCGAAAGCTGGGCTTCGCGCCGGAAAAGCCTTCTATCCACCCGGGCAGCTTGACCGTGCCTATGTCCTCACATTGCCTGTGGTGAGTGCAGCCTTCGGAAACAATCACCACGTCGCCGTCCTTAAGCTGCGAGAGCTTTGCCGCGCCTCTGACCGCTGTTTCCAATATCCCGTTTGCGTGCGCGAGCAAAATGGAGAAGGACGTCAGCGCGACGCTTTCGGGAAGAATTTTTTTTACGACGCCGAAAACCTGACTGTCGGTTACGACCAGCTTGGGCGGCTTTGCGAGCGCGGAGAGCGTCGCAGACAGCTGCTCGGTCTGGCAAAACACGCACACGGCTCTCAAGTCGAGAGCGTCTCTCAACGCCCTGACCTGCGGCAGAATCATACGCCCTTTGGGTGCGGAGCCGTCTATCGGCGTGACAAAAACCACTATGTCCTCCCGTCCGAGCTTTCCGTCGAAAAGCCCCGCGTCCCGCGAAGCGGTTTTCGCAAGAGCCGCGACGGTTTCTCTCAGCCTGTCAATATTTTCCCCCGTTTTGGCGCTTACGCACACCGCGTCGGGGCGAAAGACCTCGGGTTTTTTTAGGTCGCATTTGTTGAACACCGTCAGACAAGGAATTTTCCTCTCCGCAAAACGCTTTTCCAGCTCTCTGTCCGAGTCCGTCATACCCTTTGCAGCGTCCACCACAAGCAGCGCGACGTCGCACCTTTCAAGCTCGGTCTGAGTTTTTTTCACTCTGACGGCGCCCAAATCTCCCTCGTCGTCTATACCCGCAGTGTCAACCAACGTCACGGGACCCAAAGGCAAAAGCTCCATAGATTTGACGACGGGGTCGGTGGTGGTGCCCGGGGTTTCGCTTATTATCGAGACCTCCTGTCCCGCAAAAGCGTTTACTACGCTGGACTTTCCCGCGTTGCGGCTGCCGAAAAAGCCTATGCGAACTCTGTTTGCGGACGGTGTGGAATTCAGATTGTTTTCCATATCGCTTTGAAATCAGAACCTGAAGTCCCTTTTTCCCTCCTCTATCTGATTTATGTAATCGGCTGCGATTTTTCTCACCTTTTCGTTAGGTATGTTTTTGAGCTCCTGCGCGATGAGCCTTTCACCCGCGGCGCGCGTATCCTCGCTTGCGTAGTCCGCGAGAAACTCCTTGAGCGTCATAAGCGCGTTTGGATGACAGCAATTCTGTATCTGTCCGCTCTTGCAAAGGCTCATAAATCTGTCTCCGGTGCGCCCCTCGCGGTAGCAGGCGGTGCAGAACGAGGGGATATATCCGTTGTCAATCAGCCATTTCACCACCTCGTCCAGAGTTCTCTGGTCGGAAACGTCGAACTGCTCGGTGTCCACCGGACGCTCCTCCTCCGTGTAGCCGCCCACGCTGGTGCGGCTGCCGCCGCTTATCTGTGACACGCCGAGCCTTATGACCTTAGCGCGAAGCTCCGCGCTTTCGCGGGTGGAGATAATCATCCCCGTATACGGCACGCTTATTCTGACCAGCGCGCAGAGCTTGGCGAAAATTTCGTCGCTTATCCCGTTGTCAAACGCCGAAGGGTCTATGTCGTCGGCGCGCTTTATCCGAGGCATGCTTATCGTATGCGGACCCACGCCGTGCACCGCCTCGAGATGCTCCGCGTGCATAAGCAGTGCCGCAAATTCGTATCTGTAAAGCTCGAGCCCGTAAAGCACACCCAGCCCCACGTCGTCTATACCGCCCTGCATAGCCCTGTCCATCGCTTCCGTGTGCCAGTTGTAATCGTGCTTGGGACCTGTGGGATGCAGCTTTTCGTAGCTTTGCTTGTGATAGGTTTCCTGAAACAGAATATATGTGCCTATCCCCGCCTCTTTGAGCTTGCGATAGTTTTCCACAGTGGTTGCGGCTATGTTGACGTTTACGCGCCTGATCGCGCCGTTTTTGTGCTTCAACGAATAAATGGTTTTAATCGATTCGAGAACGTATTCGATAGGATTATTTACGGGGTCCTCGCCGCACTCCAAAGCAAGACGCTTGTGCCCCATGTCCTGAAGCGCAATCACTTCGGCGGCGATTTCCTCCTGCGTCAGCTTTTTGCGGGGGATATGCTTGTTTTTTGCGTGATAAGGGCAATAGACGCAGCCGTTTACGCAATAGTTTGACAGGTAAAGCGGCGCGAACATGACTATTCTGTTGCCGTAAAAATCCTTTTTGATTTTTTCCGCCAGCGCGAAAAGCCGCTCGTTTATTTCCTCGTCCTCGCAGGCAAGCAGCACCGAAGCCTCTCTGTGCGTCAGTCCCTTTTCCTGCCTCGCCTTTTCGAGAATTTGCTCAATGAGCTCCTTGTTGTCCTTGTTTTCGTCGGCGTACTTTAAGGTCGCCTCCACTTCCTCGTGGGAGATAAACTCCTCCGCCTTCATCGATTTAGGGTCGTACATAAAAATCTCCTTTGCCTTCGGGTCGGAAAAGCCTTCCCGTCGGAATATATGTTGTTTATTTGTTGCGGCTTGTTACTTTACCAGACTGTCGCCCCGCTCAAACGACAGAACGCGTCCTATCCCTTCAAGCCGCCCCGCAAGCTCGCAAAGCCCCTCCGACGACTCCGCGCCGGTGTTCAGCTTGTTGTCGTAAAGACTGTATTTTTCCCGCGCGAAGGCGGGAGAAAGATTGGGCATGACCACGTTCGCGCCGGCGAGAATTCCCTTTTCCCGTCCGTCGGCGGCGGCAGTGCCCAAAGCGGTGGTTGCCGGAAGCAGCACGCGGGGGCAAAGCAGCCGCGTCAAAGCAAGCATTTTGAGCGTGGTCTGAGGAGAGCCTGCCCTCATTTTTCCGAAAGGAGTGTCCTTGTGCGGCAGGAACGGACCTATCCCAACCATATGCGGCTTAAACCGGACGAGAAACAGCAGCTCGTCAGCAAGATTTTCAACCGTCTGAAAGGGCGTGCCCACCATAAAACCGCACCCCACCTGAAAGCCTATGCTTTTGAGCGCGACAAGACAGTCCATACGCGCAGCATAGCTCATTTCCGGCGGATGCAGCCTTGCATAGTGCTTGGGGTCTATGGTTTCGTGTCTCAACAGATATCTGTCCGCTCCCGCGTCGAAAAACGCCTTGAAACTGTCGAAAGGTCTTTCCCCCAGCGACAAAGTCACGGCGCTGTCGGGAAAACGCTTTTTTATTTTGCCGACAACGGAGCAGACTCTGCCGTCGTTGAAAAAGCCGTCCTCTCCCCCCTGCAGCACAAAGGTGCGAAAGCCGAGCCGATGTCCGATTTCGCAGCGGGAAAGGATTTCCTCCTCCGAAAGACGGTATCTTTCCGCCAAAGAATTGGAGCGTCTCAGTCCGCAATAAAAGCAGTCGTTTTTGCAATATGAAGAAAGCTCTATCAAGCCTCTCGCAAACACCCTGTCGCCGTAAAAGCTTTCGCACGTCGCGCGCGCCGCCGCAAACAACCTTTCCCAAAGCGCCTCGTCATCGCAGCCGAGCAGCTTTATAAGCCCGTTTCTTTCGGGAACGACTCCGCCTATCAGCTTGTTTACCGTGTCAAGCATCGCCGCAAACTGCGGAATAAGCCGTTTTGGCGTTTACTCCGTCAAGACGTCCGACCTTTCCGGACAGCGCGTTTATTACGTCCTCGGGCGCGTCTACGGCAATAGCTATTATGTTTATGCCGCGCTTGGCGTAGGGCAAGCCCATGCGTCCGATTATGTAGCTTCCGTAGTCGTGCAAAAGAGCGTTTAGAGGCTCTACCGAATCGGGATTTTCCACTATTATGCTTACCACAGCAACTCTGTCAGCCATATTTTTCCTCCGAATATTTATTATATGAAAAAATGCGACCGAAGGCGCATTTAAAAAGCAATTTCAAACCGCCTTCCGCCTCAAAAAAATTTCGGCGTCAGTTTAAATTTCAATGCCTTGCCGAAAGAAAGCTCTCGCGGCTCGGGCGTACTATAAATATACTATCTGTTTGATAAAAAAGCAAGCGTTTAACGCGCGGTTTTGATAAATCTGTAAATCTGTTTGGTATTGTCGCAGACGGCTACGGGCTTGTATTCCTCGAAATCCTCAGCCCTGCCGAAGCCGTAGGTCACGCCCAAAACGTCCATGCCGCAGGCAGCTGCTCCGCGCATGTCGTAAAGCGTGTCTCCCACAAGCAGACAGCTGTTTACGTCCAATCCCTTTCCGTCTATCGCGGCGCGCAGAACGTCTGCTTTCTCGTTTCTGTCGCCCACGCTGCCGAACACAAAGCTGAAATATTCGAGAACGCCCAGCTCCTTAAGCACCTTTACGGCATAAGGCTCGTATTTTGAGGTGGCGACGCCCAAGGTAAAGCCGTCACGGACAAGCTTTTCCAAAAGCTCTTTGACTCCGTCGTAAAGCGTGTTGTCCGTCATAAATTCGAGGTAGACTCCGCGAAAATAGTCCAAAGCCTTGAAAAGACGCATATCGTCGCCGAAAATCTGATAAAAGCTCCATTGTATCGGCGGTCCGATAAACTTTTTCAGGTCAAACTTGGTTTCGTCGACGCCGAACTCCTTCATCATTTTCCTGAAAGCCTTGAAAATACCGCTTTCCGTATTTGATATAGTGCCGTCGAGGTCGAATAGAATTGTTTTGTATTTCATCTGTGAGGCTTTCCTTCGCAAAACGCTGCTTACGCTTAAATTGCCGACTGTCGTCGGCAATTTAAGCGTAAAAATTTCAAATCAATAATTGTCGGCTTTTACTTCGAAATAAGCCTTGGGATGGTCGCAGGTAGGGCACTTTTCGGGAGCAAACTTCCCAATGTGAATATGTCCGCAGTTGCGGCACACCCACACGGTGTTTTCCCCTTTGTCTATAACCTTGACTTACTTTACGTTGTCCGCCAGCGCGCGGTATCTCTCCTCGTGAGACTTTTCGACAGCGGCGACCAGGCGGAATTTGGCGGCTATGTCCTTGAAGCCCTCCTTGTCGGCGACCTCGGCAAACTCCTTGTACATTTCCGTCCACTCGGCATTTTCGCCTGCGGCGGCGTCGAGAAGATTGTCATAGGTGTCGCCTATGCCGTGAAAAATTTTAAACCACAGCTTGGCATGCTCCTTTTCGTTGAGCGCCGTTTCGGCAAAAATCGCTGATATCTGTTCAAAGCCGTCCTTTTTGGCTTTGCTTGCGTAAAAATCGTATTTTGTTCTTGCCTGACTTTCGCCTGAAAACGCGTACATCAGATTTTGTTCTGTCTTGCTACCTTTAAACTCCATAAAAAAATCCTCCGTCGAAATTATATCACCGCCGCCGACGGCTTGTCAATACGGCATTTCAAAATTTTGCAAAGCCGCCCCGTTTCAAACAAAATAAGACAGGATTTTTCACTCGTCAAAGAAAAATTCGGGCACGTAATTTTTCTCTTTCTCGACGTCGGCAGGCTGCTGCTCGAAGCCGTTTTTTAGCCCTACGTTGAAAAAATATTCTTTTACCCTATCGTACTCGCTTGCGCGCAGTGCACGGTTGAGTTCGGGGAAAGCCTTCGCGTTGCCCGCGGGGAAATACTGTCCCATGAGACTGACGTACATATTTTCGTCGAGACGCGCGACAAAATCCAGCGCCGCCTTGCTGTTTTCCGCGTTGGAGGGCAGCACGAGATGCCTTACAATCATCCCCTTTTTCATTAAGCCCTCTTTGTCGAAAAGGTCGTCGGGCTGCTGCCTGCGCATTTCCGTCAACGCCGGCTTTGCCGTCGTGAAATAATCGTCCACTCCAGAATATTTCAAGCCGATTTCGTCCAAACCGTACTTCAAATCGGGAAGATAAACGTCCACAAGCCCCTCCAGCCTTTTGAGCGTGTCAACGTCGTCGTAGCCGCCGCTGTTGTAAACGACGGGAAGCCGGCTTTGCGACTTGAATTTTTCCAGAACGGGAACAAGCCTTTGAGCAAAGTGGGAGGGAGTGACAAGATTTATGTTGTGCGCGCCGTTTGCTTCAAGCTCGAACAGCTTGTCCAACAGCTCGTCGTCGGTAAACCGTTTCCCCTTTCCCGACGATGAAATGACGTAATTCTGACAATAAACGCAGTTGAGATTGCAGCCGGAAAAAAACACCGCGCCGCTGCCCCGCGTGCCGCTGAGCGGCGGCTCCTCCCAGAAATGCAGAGCGGCTCTCGCCACGACAAAAGCGTCGCCCGTCTTGCATTTTCCCTTAGTAACGGTTCTGTCCGCGCCGCAGCGGCGCGGACAGGCGTTGCAAATCATTTGACAACTCCCAGCATTTTTCCGAAGTTGGCGTCTTCGTCCTTAAACGCGGACAAACGGTCGGTCTTGCAGCTCATAACAGTCGTGACTCCGGGTCCGTGCCCGGAAATCAGACAGTCGCTGTGAATGACCACGCCTACGGTGCCGCTGCCTAAAGAATAACCTCTGCCGTAAACCGTGTCGCAATCCTCGAGAAAAACGAGGTCGCCGAAACGCAGCTTGTCTATTCCGTATTTTTCCAGCTCGCCCTTGCTGGCAGTCATAATGTCGTAATCCCCCGAAAACGCCGTGCTTCCTATGCCGCTGCCCATAAATCGTGCGGGAATAATTGCTTAAACTCCCACAGACAGTCTGCCGTCCTTTTCCCTTATGTTGAATTTTTCAAAAAGGTCGGGGGCTACGTTCATGACTCTTACGT